>NZ_JACESD010000001.1:0-129620 GCF_013911995.1 Euryhalocaulis sp. | reverse complement strand
GTCCAGAGACGGCGGCCCCGTTGCAAACTGGATCCCGGACAATGGCTGCGCCATTTCCGGGAGCTGAAAGAGTGAAAGATAAACTAACTCGTCATCCTCCGACGAAGCGCAGCGGAGATCGGAGGACCCAGTTGAAATCTTTGCGCCCCACGTTCCCTGGGTCCTCCGGTCAAGCCGGAGGATGACGATGAAGAGAACTAGAGGGCGAGGCAGAAAACCCTCTCCCCCATCCGGGGCGAAGGAAGCCCGAGACCCCCGGCCCAGGCTTCACGTCTCCACAAAAAAAAGGCCGGCCTCCGGGAGTTGTGGAGGCCGGCCTTCAGGGACGCCCGGCGCTTAACGCACAGCAAAGCGCCGGGGCGTTGTCAGGGTCTATTCCTGGCTGGCGGCGGGATCCGCTTCCGGCGTGTCGCCGACCGCGGCTTCCTCGCCTTCGGAGGGCAGGGGCGCCATGGTCGGCATCGGTTCGGGTTGCGCCTCAACCGGGGCGGATACGGGCTGCACCGCGGCCGGCGCGGGTTGCGCGGCGGTCTGCTGCATCACCGGTTCCGGCGCGGCTTGCGGCTGGTCGCAGCCTTTACCCTGGTACAGGCCCACCATGTAGAACCAGCGGCGCTCGGCCAGCTGTTTGCGTTCTTCCTCGGCCTGTTTCTGGCGTTCCATGGCGCCGCTCAGGACGCCGCCGAACATGCCGATGGCGCGCGCGGCCTGATAGCCCCCGGCGCGGATCGCCAGATCGGTGCCAAGGCCCATGGCGGCTTCGCCCAGCACGGCGCCGGACGGCTGGCCGCCGATCTGCTCTTCCATGGTGCGGGCTTCGGTAATCAGCTGCTCGCACGCATATTGCGCGTCGCCCAGCTGCATGGGCTGGAAGCGGCTGTCCTGGGCGTGCGCCGCGCCGGCGCTGGCCAGAATGGCGGCGGTTGCGATGTAACGGATCATGTCAGGTCTCCTCCTTGATCGGTGGTCGAAAAAAGGGGCTGAACACGTTTTCCCCCTTGGCTTGCGATGGTGGCGGCGCGCCGGGGCGCCGGCATCATCAAAAAAGATGACGCGCGGACGCTTCGGTCAGCGGCGAGACCACGCGGCTTTCTTCCATCGCCGCCGCCTCGTTCAGGGCCAGCGCGCATTCGCTCAGCAGCGCGTCGAATCGCTCCGGCTCGCGCGAGGACAGGCGGCTGGCGTGATTGATGGAGTCGATATAGCCGCTGGCGAAAAGCTGGCCCCGCGGGGTGTAGTTGAACGCCATGCGCCCCCAGCGGTCGGCAAGCTCCGCGGCCTGCGGATCGCCCCCGCGCTGGCGCACGGCGAACGCCGCGGCGCAGGTCACCGCGCGGTCCAGCTCGGCCTCGGCCAGTTCGGCGTTTGTTTCCCCGCCGCAGCCGGAGATCAGGCCAAGGCAGAGCGCCGCCACGGCGGCCGGAATGTGCAGGGACAGGGGCATGGGCGTCTCCCTTTTCGCAAAGGCGTCAGATAACGATCGCCCAAGCGTGCGCCGGGAGACGGCGCGGCCGCATCATCACTTTTGAGGAATAAAAACCGGGGGAGGATCAGGCCGAAATGACGAACAGCGCCCCGCGCGGACTGTCCGCAATGCGCGCCGAAAGGCCGTGGCGCTCCGCAATCGCCCGCACCAGCGCCAGCCCCAGCCCGTGACCCGGCGCGTCGCCCGGCTGGCCGCGCGAGAACCGCTCGAAGACTTTCTCGCGCAGCGCCTCCGGCACGCCGGGGCCGTCATCGCCGACCGTCAGGCGGGGCCCCGGCGCGACCGTCAGGCGCACCCTCCCGCCTTCGGGCGAGAATTTCAGGGCGTTGTCCAGCAGGTTCGCGATCAGCCGGGCGAATTGCTGCGCATCGCCGCGGACCATCACGCCCGCTTCTGCTTCGACGGACAGCGCCACGCCGGCCGCTTCGGCGGAGGCCTCATAGATATCGCCCATGCTGTAAGCCAGCGCCGACAGATCAAACTCGGCCAGTCCCCGCGCATCGCCGGTCTGGGCCTGCATGGCGGACAGGTCCAGCAGCGAGTCGAGCAGGGCGGTCAAGCGGCGGATCTCGTCCCGCGCCCGGCTTGTCTCGCCTTCGGGCAGATCCGCCTCCAGCGCCGTCAATTGCCCGGCCAGCCGGGTCAGCGGCGTGCGCAGCTCATGCGCCAGCTGGTCGGTGGTCTGTTTCTGGATGGTCAGCAGCGTCTCGATGCGGTCCAGCATCTGGTTCACGTTCAGCGCCATCAGCCCGATCTCGTCGGGCCGCTCGGCGCCCGGCGCCCGGCGCTCCATATCGCCGTCGCGCACCGCCTGGCAGGCGTCATTGATCGTCTCCACGCGGCGGTGGAAACGCCGCGCGATCCACCATCCGCCCGCGCCCGCGGCCAGCAAGGTCAACAGCGTGCCCAGCGCGAACACCGCGCGCAGCTGCGCCAGCGCCGCCCGCCGCACTTCCTCCGAACGGGCGACCAGAAGGCCGTAATCGCCGCGCAATATCGTGGCCCGCCCCACCACGCGAACCGGGCCGTCCGGGCCGGGGAAGGTCGCTTCGAACAGGCTGGAATCCAGCCGCGCCCCGTCCGGCCAGTCGGGCAGATTGCCGGCCAGGATCGCGCCCTCGCCATCGGCGAACAGATAGAACGCCTCCGCGCCCTGCGCCGGGCGCAGCTTCAGACGGTCGCCAATCCGCTGCTCCAGACCTTCCACCCCCTCCACGGCGTAAAGCTCGACCAGTCCGGCCAGATCGGTGTCGACCAACTGCCGCAGCGTGTTCTTGGAGGACGCCGCGATGGCGAAATAGGTCGCGCCGAACACGATCATGCCCGATGCGGTCAGCAGCGCCGCGAAATAGGCGGCCAGCCGCAAATGGCTGGAGGCGCGCCAGAAATTCAAGCCGCTGCTCCGAACAGATACCCTTCGCCGCGCACCGTGCGCAGCACCGCGCCGTCAAAGCCTTCCTCCAGCTTGCGGCGCAGACGGCTGACATTGACGTCAACCACATTGGTCTGCGGATCGAAATTCATACCCCAGACATCGCGCAGCAGCATCTCCCGGGTCACGGTGACGCCCTCATGCTCGAAGAAATATTTCAGGAGGTCGAATTCCTTCGGGCTCAGCGCCAGCGATTTCCCGGCGCGGTGGGCGGCGCGGGCCTTCACATGAAGCTCGATATCGCCGCTGACCATGATCGCCGGATGCGCCTGCTGACCGGCGCGGCGGGCCAGCGCCTTCACCCGGGCGATCAGCTCCGCCGGTTCAAAGGGCTTGGGCAAATAATCGTCCGCTCCGCGTTCCAGCCCGTCCACGCGATGACTGGCGCTGCCAAGGGCGGACAGCATCAGGACCGGGGCCTCAACCGCGGCCTCGCGCAACCGGGCGATCAGGTCCAGCCCTTCGCCGTCCGGCAGCATGCGGTCGAGGATCAACACGTCGCAGGGGGCGGTGAGGGCGGCGTTCAGGCCGCTGGCAAGGTCGCGGCAATGCTCGATTTCCGCGCCGATACGCTCCAGAACCCGCACCACGTAAGCGGCTGTGCCTTCATCATCCTCGATCAGCAGAACGCGCATATAGTCATGATCTCTTGAAAGCAGTTTCCGCGAACAATCGTTGTGGCTAAGCTAGCGAAACCTTGGCCCGCCGTGTAGTCGAGACTCGCTGCGCCAAGGATTCGGGGGAAGGAATACCATGATCGCTTTTGCCATTGCCGCTTTTCTGGCCGCTGGACCGGCGGCGGAGACCGATCACGGACTGGTGCTGCGGGCCATGGAGCTCGCGGCCGCCGCGCAAGCGGAAGGGTCGGCTGAAAATTTGCGCATGGCCGCCCGCCTGCTTCAGGCAACGGGCGCCGCGCCGCAGGAGGGCACGCCTGACCTGGCCGGCGAATGGATGGCCGCCGCCGATGCAATGGACCCGCAAACCGAAGCGGCCGCGCCCGACCGGGGGCGCGCTGTCGGTCCGGGTTATCGCCGCGGCGTCGCCACGCCCGCGGGCGCGGTGGAGTTTTCCGAAATCTTCTATGCGGGGCAAAGCGCGACGGTATCGCTGCAACCCACCGCTGAGGCGGACCTCATTCTTCAGGTCACCGATTCCGATGGCGGAGAAATATGCCAGCGCTCCGCGCAGGCGGCCTCTGCGTCCTGTCAGTGGATTCCCGCCTGGACAGCGCCCTACCAGATAACGGTGCGCAATACCGGGGCGCGGGAAACGGCCTATTATCTCGTCACCAATTAAGGCGGCGTAACATTACAATCGCTGTAATGTTAATTATTTCAGAAACTTAACAAGTTTTGTCATTTGAGGCGCTGCGTGTCTGCGCGCTTACTGGACCGGCAATTTCAACGCCGCCAGTGAGGCCTGACATGACCGCTTCAATCCGCAAGGACGCCGACCGCACCGCCGTCATCCTGCCGTTTCCGGGGCCGCTGGCCGAACCGCTGGCGTTGCTGAACGAACTGGGGGACCTGATGCCCGGCGGCGTGGCGATTCTGGGCCGCGACGCCAGCCTGGTTTTCGCCAACGGGGCGTTCCGCGCGGCGATGAAGACCGCGGCCCGCGCCATGGATGACCGCTTGCGCCTGACGGACCCGGCCGCCGATCTGCGCCTGCAGGAAGCGTTGAAGCGCGCCGCTGCGGGCGAGGACATGGATTTGCTGCTGGGCGGCCTGAGCTTGCGTCTGACGCCAGGCGGGCTGCCCGGTTTCATCCGGGTGGTCGCCGAGGCGCAGGACAATAGCGGGGGCGAAGCCTGCAAGGCGCGGCTTCAACAGGCCTTTGGCCTGACCGTGAAGGAAGCCGACACGGCGCTTTCGCTATCCGAAGGCATGACCGCGGGGGCGATTGCGGAAGATCGCGGCGTATCCATCACCACGGTGCGCACGCAGCTTCAGATGATCCGTGAGAAGCTGGGGGTCACGTCCAGCCTGGCCGCCGCGGCGGAAATCCGCGCGCTGGCGGCGACCCACTAGAATCCTAGCGCCCGATCACCACGAACGGCGCCCAGACGCCGGGCCGCCAGCCATCGGCGAGATCCGGATCATCCATCAGCGCCAGCTGCGCCTGTCGCAAGGATTCCGCCGGGCTCAAACCGTTGCGCTGGCCGCGCACCGTCTCCACCGTAAGGCGCGCCGCCGCATCATCCCGCACCCGCCAGTGAGAGGCGAGAAGATTGCGCCCGCCGGCATAGATGAAGGCGCGCGCCAGCCCGGTTAGCCCCGGCGCGCCGGCGCTCTTTCCCGCGGCTGTGTTGCATGCCGAAAGAATGACCCAGTCCGCGTTCAGCCGCAGCGGCGTGATTTCCGAGGCGGTCAGCAGGCCGTCATCCTCCGCCGTGGCTTCATCGGGCGGCGTGAAAACCAGCGCCGGCTCCGCCAGCCCGCGAAGCTCGCCGCTGACAAGGCCGTGCGTGGCGAATGCAATCACCGAAGCGTCCGCCGGCACTGTCTGGCGGACCGCCGGCTCAGTGGCGTCCGCGCCGATCAGGAGGGCGGCGTTTTCGGGGCCGAAGGCCTCCGACATTGCGCGCAATTCCGTTTCCGCGCCGGGCAGGGAGGGCAGGTCGCGCACGGCTTCGATGTCCGCGCCCGCGCCGCGATAAAAGCCTGCGAGTCCGCCTGCCAGCACATCCTGCCCTTCGTTCGACGCCAGAAGCGGGGCGCCCGCGCCAAAGAAGCGGCCGTCTGCAGAATGCGGGGCGGCGCCGCGATCGTTCAGCGCGCCAAGGGCGGGAAGCGTGGCGATATTGAAATGGCGGATGAGCCAGTTTGCACCGCGAAGATCACCGTCATCGTCTGGACTTTCGGTCAGCAGGACCGAGAGCGGCAACTGACCGATCGTTCCATTGGAAATGCTCAGGACCGTGCCAGCGTCCGAGACCACGTCCCATGCGCCGCCGCCGAACAGGCCGCCATAAAGGCGGTAAGCGGCGTCAGAGTCGAATTGCGGCCCGGCCCCGGATTCCGGGGCCCGGAAATCCAGCGCCGCCCGCAGCGCGGCAACGTCACTGGACAGCCCGTCGGGCGTCAGCCCGGGGGCGGCGCCGGCATAAGCTGCCCCGGACGACAGGGCGAATACGATGACGGACCGGTCCGTTTGCAGAACGCCGTGCAGGGCTTCGCCTTCGTTCAGCGCGGCCTGCGCCTCCGCCAGCGTCAGCACGGGCGGGCGCTCAAGCTGAAGGAAATCGGGATAGCGCGCAGCCAGCGTTTCCGAGATGGCGAGCAGACGGGCCTCGGTCCGGGCGGCGCTTTCGGTAAGCTCCGCCATGCGTTCGGGATTGTCGGCGCCCGTCAGGGCGACGATCGCGCCAAGATCGGCGGCCCGGCGTTCGGCCAGATCCTGTCTTTCACGAAGCAGTGCGGCGATTTCGGAATCCTGAACCGCCAGCCGGGCGGACGCCTTGGCCAGCGCCGTTGCGGCGTCGGAAGCCCAGACGCCCTGCGCCGCCTCGAACGCGATTTCAGTCTGGCCCAGCGCAACGGCCGCTTCCGCTGGAACGCGCGCGGAAGAGCTATGCCTCGCTGGCGGAAGCGGCTGCACGTAATTTTCAAGCATGAAGGCCTGTTGCTGGGACTGAAGTTGCGCGGCAGCGGCCACGGCGCGGTCCAGCCCGCCCGTGTCTCCCGTGCGGGCTTCCAGCGCGCCGATCTCCACCGCGCCGGCCAGCCGGGCGTGATGGTCCTCCGGCAGGGTTGCTTCGCGTCCGGCCTGCGCGGCGCGGCGTTGGGTCAGCGCCTCTTCAAACCGGCCCTGGCCGGCAAGAAATTCGGCATAAAGATCGTGGGCGTTGATCCGGTCGCGGTTAGCGGCGGGTAGCGTCTCTACGGCCTTGGCGACAATATCGGCCTGAATCGCCATGGCCTGCGGGCGTTTGCCTTGCAGCCAGAGGGCTTCCGATATGACGCTGCGGGCGTTCAGCGCATCGGCATGCGTATCGCCGGATGCTTCGGAATAGGCGGCGTAGGAAACTTCGCCGAGAGTCTTCGCTTCCTCCAGCCGGCCCATGCGCAACAGATTATAAGCCAGCACGGACTGGGTCAGCAGCGTGTAGGGATGGTCGCGGCCATATTCGGCCACGCGCAAATCCAGGGCGCGTCGGATCACCGGCTCGGCTTCCTCATAGCGTCCCTGATCCTGCAGAAGGACGGCGAGATTATTGGCGACCAGCGCCTGATAAGGGTGGTCGGGGGGCAGAATGTCCTGGGCCAGACGGGAGGTTTCCAGTGCTTCGGCGATCGCGGCCTCCAGATCGCCGGCCGCGCGGATCACGGCGGCGTAGCTGATGCGAAGCGCCACCACCGTGCCGTCGGCCTCGCCCATGCGATGACGCATGGCCACGGCGTCGCCCATCAGTTCGCGGGCTTTCAGGAATTCGCCACGTCGATACTCGGCGATGGCCATCCCGCCAAGCGAAGCGGCAAGGTCGTCATGGTCCGCTTCGCCGTGAATTTCGCGGCGCAGGGCAAGGGCCTCGGCCTGCTGGTCGTAGGATTCGCCGGTCTTGCCCTGCTGTTCCAGGATCGTGCCCAGATTATAGATCAGCGTCGCCCGTTCGGCCCGGTAATCCGGCCCCGCGGATTCCAGCGCGGCGATGGCTTCGCGCGCGACCTCCGCGCTGCGCTCATGCTCGCCCAGATAGAAATAGGCATCGACACGGCGGCCCCCGACCAGCGCGGCGCGGGGATCGCCCGGCTCGTAGACCGCAAGCGCATGGTCATAGGCCGCGTTCCACGCCTCGAGCGCGGCTTCCGGCTCCTGCACGGGGTCGATGGCTTCGGCGGCGGCGGACAGGCGCTCCAGTTCCGCATCGTCCGCGGATTGCGCCAGCGTGCGACCCGCAATCAGGAGCGACACAGCAAGAATGCAAATGGAAATCCGCATCGGTTCCTCCCCAGGCCGGCAGACAGAGCGGTAACTATCGGCGAACTCACGGCCGCTCACAAGCGAAAGCAATTCAGGCGCGGGCGCCTCATCATTTCTGATGACGCATCTGCGCCGCCCCGGCGCCAAGACTTGTCTCCATAGCCGCCATGCCCGGCATTGCGGGCAAGCCAATGGAGCGAAGTCATGAGCCTTCTGGATGACCCCAATTACGACGAACCCGTCTCTTTTTCCGAACCGGCCGGTCCGGAATTTATCATTGAAGACGGGCCGGCGGACGGCGCGTTCGAGATGACCGTTCTGGACAACGGAAATGTCGTTTATGTCTGGCAGGAGGAAGAAAATGGCGCGCCCGATGACGACGGGTACGGCATCTACATGAAAATCGTCGACTCCTCAGGCAATACCGTGGTCGACACGACGCTGGTCAACACCACGACAACGCTCGGCCAGCAATTCCCGGTCGTTGAGGCGGCGGGAACGGGCTTTGTCGTTGTCTGGGAAGACAACAGCCCGAACAATCCGGGCAATCTCTCACAGGTGGCCGGCCAGCGCTTCGACGCCAACGGAAACGAACTGGGCGGTGAATTCACGATCGAACTGGCCGACGGCCACCGGGCGGAAGATATCGACGCCGTGGGGCTGTATGACGGGAGTTTCGCAGTCGTCTATGTCGATAATTTCAACGACTTCCTGACCCCGCCTCAGGTCTGGATCCAGCTTTATGATGCGTCGGGCGCCGAGAAAGGCGGCCGCATCGAGATTGATGACGCGCCGGGCTTTGGGCAGAGCACGCCTGTCATCACCGCGCTGGAAGACGGCTTTGCCGTCGCCTACCAGGAATTTGTCAGCGATGGCGAAAGCGATACCGGCATTCGCGTAAGAACCTTCGATTCCAACGGCGCGCCGGCCAGCAGCGTGGTCGTGGCGGCGGATGTCACCACCGGACAACAGGTGATCCCGTCCATCACGGCGCTGACAGGCGGCGGTTTCGTGGTCACCTGGCTGGATAACAGCGCCGATCCTTTTGCGCCTGTGCAGATCGTCGGCCAGATGTTCAACGCCAGCGGGGCCCAGATCGGCGGCGACTTCTTGATCCATCAGATGGAATCGCTGCTGCCAGGAACGCCGGCGGAAGTGGCGGCGCTGCCCGGCGGCGGTTTTGTGGTGGTGTTCGAGGACCGCACCCCGGGCAATAGTCGCGCGGACGTCTATGCCCGTGAATATGGCGCGGACGGCGAGCCCGCGGGCGATGCTTTCAAGGTTCCCGCCAATCCGGGGAATAACCAGCCCTATATCAATGTCGCCAGCACCGAGAGCGGCTACGTTCTGGTCTGGACGGAGAGCGACGGCACCAATCTGTGGGTCAAATCGCAATTCTTCATATCCGAAGGCGGAGACCCGGTAGATCCGGGCAGCACGATCACCGGGACGAGCGCGGCGGAAACGCTGACCGGCACGGCCGGCGACGACACCATCAACGCGCTGGAGGGATGGGACATCCTGTATGGCGGGGCCGGGGATGACAGGCTGTTCGGCGGCGCAGGCGATGACCGCCTGTTCGGCGAGGATGGCGACGATTTTCTGAACGGCAACAATGGCCGCGACTACCTGTTCGGTCAGAACGGGCATGACGTGCTTCGTGGCGGGGCGGGGGACGATGTCCTGAAAGGCGGCGGAGGACATGACCGTCTCGTCGGAGACGCCGGGCGCGATCACCTGCAAGGCGGCGCTGGCAATGATGTGCTTCGCGGCGGCGCGGGCCGGGACATCCTGACCGGCGGCGCGGGCGCGGACGTCTTCGTGTACGCGGACGCCGCGGATTCGCCGGCGGATTCGGACCTGCGGGACACGATCATGGATTTCGAATCCGGCGTCGACCAGATCAATCTGATGGCGATCGACGCGGTGGAGGGAACGGCGGGCGATGATGAATTCGTCATCGTGAACGGCTTTTCCGGCGTTGCCGGCCAGCTGACGATCAAGGCCGCCGCTCAGGCTGGGGTCTATTGGCTGCGCGGCGACACCGATGGCGACGGGTCGGCGGATTTCGAGGTGATCGTGAAGGGCGATATGCCGACTGCCGACGACATCCTGCTTTAATCGCGTTCAGCTTACTGACGGGCGTCCCGGCTTCATGGCCGGGGCGTCCGTTTTCTTTTCTTCGGCAGAGGAAAAACTTCAGGCCGCGTCTTCGCCGCGCTGTCCGTCGTGCCCGCTGTTCCGGGCGCGCTCGATCAGCTGCATGAGCTCGGCGGGGCTGATCGGCTTGGAGAGATAGGCGTCCATGCCGGCGTCCTGCGCCTCGCGCTGATGTTCGGGCATGGCGTCGGCGCTGAGCGCGCAAATGAACGCTTTGGCGTTCGGGCCTTCGCCGTCGCGTATGACGCGGGTGGCGGCAACGCCGTCCATTTCCGGCATCCGCATGTCCATCAGGATCAGGTCGAACGGACGCGCGCCGGCGGCTTCCACCGCTTCGCGGCCGTTCATGGCAAAGCTCAGCGCATGGCCGGACGGCTCGAGCATGGCGGCAATCACGGTGCGGTTAATCTCGTTGTCCTCGGCGACAAGGATATTCATCGCGCCGCCCTTCGCCTCGTCCGGCGCCGGGCTTGTCTCGGCGGGCGCGGCTGCGGGTTCGGGACGGGCGGCGGCGCGCGCGCGGATGGCCAGCGTAAAGATTGATCCCTGACCGGGCGCGGATTCGGCCGTCACGTCGCCGCCGAGCAATTCGGCCAGTTTGCGGCTGATGACCAGCCCCAGCCCCGCGCCTTCGTGACGGCGGGTGATGGAGTCATCGACCTGGCTGAAGGGCTGGAAAAGCTGGTTTATGGCCTCGGCCTCTATGCCGCAGCCCGTATCCGAAACACTGAAACAGCATATGACCAGGCCGTCTTCCTGACGGGCCTCGAGCCGAAGGACGACTTCGCCCTTGTCGGTGAACTTTATGGCGTTGGAAATCAGATTGCCCACGACCTGCCGCAGGCGGATCGGATCGCTTTCCACGACCTCACAGCCCTCGCAGACCTCGTACTCGAAACGCAGGTCCAGGCCCTTCTCTTCCGATTTGGGCGACCACAGCGTCATCAGGGTTTCCGCGACGTCGATGATATTGGTCGGGCTCTTCTCGACGCTGACCTTGCCGGCGTCGACCTTGGCCAGGTCCAGCACGTCGTTGAGGATGACCAGCAGCATGTCGCCGGAGGTCTCCAGCGTGTTGACCAGGCTGGACTGGCGCGGGTCCAGATCGGTGCGGCGCAGCAGGTGCGCGGCGCCCATGACGCCGTTCATCGGCGTGCGAAGTTCGTGGCTCATCATCGCCAGGAAGCGTGATTTGGCGAGGTTCGCGTCTTCCGCCGCGCGCGTGCGGGCCAGCGCCTCCAGCCGCGCCTCATGCAGGGCGAAACTGTTGCGGGAATACATTTTCATCGCGACGGCCAGATGGCCGACATACATCAGCGCGGTGACCAGGATGGCGATATCGCCGCCGGCATGGCCGGGCTGGAAGAACAGGGAAAACAGCGGAAGCGCAAACAGAAAACCGCCATGCGGGGCGGCGGCCGCGCCAAAGACCTGAGGCACTTGCTGCATATGCAGCGTCACATGCAGCAGCGCGCCGCACAGCCACACCATCGCGAAAACCTGTGACCCCTCCACCGGAGAGAACCAGGCCAGGGCGGGCATGAAGGAATAGGTGATGGAGGCGAAGAACGAGGCGGTCATCGCGACAGCTAGATCGCGCCGGGTGACAACATCGTCGTCGTCCATTTCCCGAAAACGCCTGAAAGCCCAGATATCGAAGAACTGGCCAGCAAGGAGCAGGGCGATCCAGAGCGAGGTCAGGGGCAGCCCCACCATGAGCCAGCCGAACCCGATGCCAAAGAGCGGGAGCGTCAATCGCGTGCGCAGATCGCGGCGGCGCGCAATGGCCATCGTTCTCAGGCGCGGCGTCAGATGCCGTGATTTTCTCATGCCAAGCATTCGGCGCTTGTACGCAAAAAGCAATAAAGGCGCGTAAACGCGGCGAAAAACAGGGGGCCGGGGAATGAAACGCAATCAAAAGGTCAAAAAAATCCGCGAGAAAGCACTAACGCAAGTTAAGCGGGGTGTTATAATAGTTAACGGGAATTAGGAATTGCCCGTTTCCGCGCTGACTCAACGAAGCTGGCGCGGAGCGGGTGAAAACGGGGGATTTATGGACAAGGTTATGGAATGGCTGGATGTCGCGACCACCTATGTGGTCGAGCATTTCAGCCGCACCGAGATGATTGCGTTTGGCATTATCGCGGTGCTTCTGGCGCTGGTGCTGCCCAGTTTCGGGCTTCTCTTCATGATGGCGCTGGTGGCGCTGATCTTTCACATCATCGTGGTTTTTGCGATTCCGCTGGTCGAGGCCGGCGGCGATACCAGCGCGCTGGATTTCCAGCAGATGGCGACCGCGGATTTCTGGATCGAGGCGGGCGTGCTGTACCTGGGATATTTCCTGGCGATGCTGATCCTTCACGCGATCAAGCGCATTTTCTATCGCGGCGACTGACGTCACGCTGAACAGACCGGGGGCCGTCCATGCAGGGCGGCCCTTCTTCATTCTCGACACGGCAAGGGGGCTAGAAGCCGATGGACACGATCATGGAATGGCTGCGCGCGGCGCTGGATTTTGCGCAACGGGGCTTCGCCGAAATCAACACGATTCAATATCTCATCATTGCGCTGATCAGCGCGCTTGTGATGGGCGGGTACGGGCAGATCGTAATCATGTCCGCCATCGCGGTGATTGTTCATGTGGCGGTGGACGCCCTGATGCCGGTGATCCGGTCGGGCGGCGATCTGGCGCTGTTTGTTCTGCCGAATTTCCTGACGGGGGCGTTCTGGCAAATGGCGGGGCTGCTCTATGTCGGCTATTTCATCGCCATAACGGTGTTCTTCCTGATCAAGGCGTTGCTGTTCCGCGCCCGCGGCTAGGCAGGCGGCGCTGGAGCGGGCGTATTGAGTTTGCCGGCGGCGACCGGTAGCTGATGGGGCGTGTCTTGCGCGCTGCGCGAAAGGAAGCCCCCATGAGCGATGAGTCCCCCGTAATTCTTGACGCCTCCCCGGGCGGCGTCGCTGCCGTGACGCTGAACCGGCCCGAGAAACACAACGCCTTCAATGGCGACGTGGTGGCGGCGCTGGACGATATTTTCGAGACGCTGCACGCCAATGAACAGGTGCGCGTGGTTTTCATCCGCGGGGCGGGCAAAAGCTTTTCCGCCGGGGCCGACCTGGACTGGATGAAGGCGGCGGCCGATTACACCGAGAGCGAAAACCGCAACGACGCCATGGCGCTGGCGCGCATGCTGAAGAAACTGCACGACCTGCCGCAATTCACCGTGGCGATGGTGCAGGGGGCGGCCATGGGCGGCGGCGCCGGCCTGGTGGCGGCGTGCGACGCGGCCATCGCCATGAAAGACGCCAAGTTGCGCTTTTCCGAAGTCCGTCTGGGTCTGACCCCGGCGACGATCAGCCCGTATGTCGTGAAGGCCATCGGGCCGCGCTGGGCCAAGGCGCTGTTTGCCACGGGCGAAGGGTTCGACGGAAACTTCGCCGAGCAGATCGGCCTGGTTCAATACGCGGTGGAGAACGAGGAAGAGATGGAGGCCATCGCCGAACATCTCACCCAGCTGATCTTCGACGCCGCGCCGGGCGCGGTGGCGGACGCCAAGAAGCTGGTGGACGATGTTCTGGACCGGGAGATCGATCATGACCTCCTCTCCGACACCGCCCATCGCATCGCCCATCGCCGCGCCTCCGAAGAGGGACGCGAGGGACTGTCGGCGTTCCTGGAAAAGCGGAAACCGCGCTGGTCTAACGGCTAGGCCGCGCTTTCAGACAGATAGGTCTCCAGGTCGGGCGCTGACTCGCCGATCATGTGGCGGACATAGAGCTGACGCTCGCCCCACAGGACGTCGAGATCCCAGACGCAGACGGACTCGCTGGGAGCTGCCGGGCGGAAATTCGCCTCGTCCGGTTTGCGCACCCAGACGTGGAGGGGCAGTTCATTCTCGCTGTCCCACCAGGCCAGCACGACATAATCGGCCGTGCCGCCCTGATGCAGGATCAGGATGGCGGCGCCCGGACGGTCTGTCGTCACGGCCGGTTCCGGCAGGGTCCGCATGGCCATGCGTATGCCCTCATCGAACCGCGCCTCGTCGAACGTCTCGCCCTCCAGCCAGATGGCGTAACGCTTGATGCGCCAGTCCTTGCGCGGCAGCGCGCCGAGATAACGGTTCGGGCGCGGGGCGAAGGGGCGAGCTGGCTTGAAGCCGGTCAATCGAGTTCGCTGAGGGCTATGCCGATATCGTCGGCAAGCTTTTTCAACGCCTCGTCATCGGCGCGGTCTTCGCCATGCCGTCCCATGTCACGCCCCTTGTAGCGCGGAATGACGTGAAAATGGATGTGGTGCACGGTCTGGCCGGCCTCCGCGCCATTGAACTGGCCCACGAAAACGCCATCAGGATTCAGGGCTTTCTCCACCGCCTTTGCGACCCGCTTGACCTGAACGATCAGCGCCTGCAGCGGGGCGTCCTCGATCTCCAGAATATTGCGGGCCGGGGACTTGGGCACGATCAGGACATGGCCGCGCGACTGCGGAAAAACGTCCATGAAGGTCATCGTGTCATCGTCCTCATGCACGATGATCGCCGAGGCTTCCCGGCGCAGGATCTTCGCGAAGATATTCTGGTCGTCGTATTCGCCGTGAAGGCTCATGGGTCGCTCCCTGTTTCAATAAGGCCGATGAAACGCGAAACGCCGTGGCTTGCAAGGCGTCGGTTCCCGAAACCGGTCAGGTTTTTCGGAAAGGCGCGTGTCTGGCGAGATACTGAATCTCCTGACTTACCGCTGCGCGTTCGTGCTCCAGATAGTGAGAAACGGCGTCACGGAAGCCGGGATTGGGAATCCAGTGCGCTGACCATGTGGCGACCGGCTCATAGCCACGGGCCAGCTTGTGCGCGCCCTGTGCGCCGGCTTCGACGCGTTTGAGACCGCGTTCGATGGCGGCGTCGATGGCCTGATAGTAGCAGAGCTCGAAATGCAGGAAGGGGCGCTCCTCGGCGCGGCCCCAGTAGCGGCCATAGAGGGTTTCGGAGCCCATGAGGTTCATCGCCCCGGCGATCCACTCACCGTCATCCTCGGCCATGATCAGGACAATACGATCCTTCATGCGGTCATGGAGAAGGTCGAAAAAGTCGCGGTTCAGGTAGGGCTGGCCCCATTTGCGCGCGCCGGTGTCCAGATAGAATTCAAAGAAAGCGTCCCAGTGTTCGGACTTCAGATCATCGCCCGAGAGGCGGTGGATGGTCAGACCGTTCTGCGCGCGCGCCCGCTCTTTCCTCAAATCCTTGCGCTTGCGGGAGGAGAGGGCGGCGAGGAAATCGTCAAACGACTCATAGCCGCGATTGATCCAGTGAAACTGTTGGCCCTGCCGCATCATGTAGCCCAGCCGCTCCAGCATCGCCCGGTCGCGTTCGGCCAGGAAGTTCAGGTGCAGCGACGAGACACCGACACGTTCTGTGATCCGGGCAAGGCCGGCGGCCAACTGGTCTCGCCGCTGATCGGCGTCCGGCCCCGCCCCGGCCAGCAGGCGGCAGCCGGTGGCGGGGGTGAAGGGCACGGCGGCCAGCAGCTTGGGATAGTAGCTTCCGCCCGCGCGCTCATAGGCGTCCGCCCAGGCGTGATCGAACACGAACTCCCCGAAGGAGTGACCCTTTACATAGAGCGGCGCGACGGCGGCGATCGCGCCGCATTCCTCACGCAGCACGGCATGATGCGGCGCCCAGCCGGTTTGCTCGGTCGCGCAGCCGGACTCCTCCAGCGCCGCCAGGAAGTCCCAGCACAGGAAAGGGTCGAACGGGTCTCCGGCCGGGTTGGCCAGGGCGTCCCATGTATCGCGGGCGATATCATGGATGCCGGAGGCGAGTTCGAGCGTGCGATTGGCGGACATGGCGGAAGACATAGGCGCCGCTCTGCGGAACTTCGACCGCGTCAGCGGATTTCGAACACGCCTTCCACTTCGACCGCAGCGTTCAGGGGCAGGTTGACGGCGCCGACGGCGGCGCGGGCGTGGCGGCCCGGATCGTCAAAAATCTCTACCATCAGATCGGACGCGCCATTGATGATCTGCGGGATCTCCGCGAAATCGGGCTGGCAGTTCACGAATCCGCCCAGACGGATCACGCCCGTCACGCGGTCCAGATCGCCTTCGCAGGCCGTGCGCAATTGCGCGATCAGCGAAAGGCCGGAAACGCGGGCCGCCTTGTAGGCGTCCTCCGGCGAGACTTCATCGGGAACCTTGCCCGTATAGCCGGCCGAGATCTGGCCGGAGATAAAAACCTGATCGCCGGAGACGCGCCAGGGCACATAGTTCGCCACGGCCTTGGGCGGTTCGGGCAATTCCAGACCCAGTTCCTTCAGTCGCGCATCAATGCGTCCGGCCATGAGCTGTCTCCTGCGAGCAAGTTTTTCCTGCCGGCAATTAGGACGATGCGCAGGGGCGCGGCAAGTTCGGGGTTGATTTGACGCGCAGGTCATCGGCTAGGGTCCAATCATGGTCACCGAGTCACCGGTCGAGTTGGAAGCGCAGGACGGGCATGAGCTGTCGGGCGTGTTTATCGCGCCGGACGCGCCACGGGGCGGCTTGCTGATCTCTGCTGCGACCGGATATCCGAAGGAATTCTACCGGCGTCTGGCGGCTTACGCGGCGGACCGCGGCTATACCTGTCTGATCTATGATTATCGCGGCGTGAACACCGGAAACGATGACGCGCTGGACGGTTTCAAGGCCGATGTCGAGGATTGGGGCCGGCTGGATTTCGCCGCCGCGCTCAGCGCGCTGGCGATCAAGGTCAAGGACAAGCCGATTGTCACGCTGGGCCACAGCGTCGGCGGCCATCTCATCGGGTTCGCGGACAATTATGCGCGCGCCTGCGGGCATATTCATGTCAGCGTCGGGTCCGGATATTGGGGACACCATAAATGGCCAATGCCGCTTCTGGGGCTGCTGCTGTGGTGGGGTTATGGCCCTATCGCGCTGGCTACGAAGAATTACCTGCCCGCGGGCGGCCTGTGGAGCGGGTGCGCCCTGCCGCGCGGCGCTTTCGAGCAGTGGCGCCGCTGGTCCAATAACAGCCGCTATTTCCGGGACGATCTGGAGACAAGGCTGCGGCCGCATCATTTCGAGGACGTCACCGCGCCCATCCGGTCCTTTGTTTTTTCTGACGACCCCATCGCCAATCCCCGTACGGCCCGGGTGATACTGGACGCCTATCCCCGCGCGGAAACCGATATGCGCCTGATCAAGCCCGCCGATTTTGGCTTGAAGAAGATCGGCCATGACGGGGCGTTCCGCGCAAGGTCGCAGGCCGTCTGGGACGCCATTCTGGATGAAGCGGACGCGCTGATCGCCTAGGGCTTGTTCTGGCTGCGCAGGACGCGGCCTTTCACCACCGCATCGCCCCCGAACTTCAGCCGCGCCGCATCGCTGGCCCGCTCGGCCGCTGCGCGTTTCAATGCGCCGTCGTCGAACAGGTCGCCCGCATCGCCCGTCGAAAGCCCCAGCTCCGATATGCCGATGCCGATCAGGCGATAGCGCGGGCCTGTGGCTTCGCCTTTCAGCAATTCCCGGCCGACCCTGAACAGGGCGTCGGCCAGCTGTGTCGGGGCGGTCAGGGTGCGGCGGCGCGTAATGATGCGGTGGTCGGCCCGTTTGAGCTTCAGGGTCACGACTTGCCCGGCGATATTATCGGCCTTGGCGCGGTCGGCCAGCTTCACGCAGAGCGGCCACAGGCGGTCCTCCAGCGCCGCGAGATCGCTGAGGTCTTCGTTAAAGGTGGTTTCGCTGGAAACGCCCTTGCGCTCGCGCTCCGGATTGACGGCGCGCGTGTCCTCACCGCGGGACAGGCGGGCGAGGCGCAGACCGCTTTCGCCATAGCGTGCGGCCAGTTCCTTGTCGCCGGCGCGGCGGATATCGGCCAGCGTGCGATAACCGTCGCGCTCCAGCTTCCTTGCGAAGGACGGGCCGACGCCGAAAACGAATCCGACCGGCTTGTCCGCCAGGAAATCCAGCGTCTCGACCTTGCCGATGATCGCGAAACCGTGGGGCTTGTCGAGGTCCGAAGCGGTCTTGGCGAGGAACTTGTTGTGGGACAGCCCGATGCTGACCGTGACGCCCACTTCCTGATGGATGCGCTTTTGCAGCCGCGCCAGCGTCAGGGCGGGCGAACCGCCATGCAGACGATGCGTGCCGGTCAGGTCCAGAAACGCCTCATCGATGGAGACAGGCTGCACCAGGGGCGTCACGTCCTGCATCATCTCGCGGATGCGCTTGCCTTCGGTGGAATATTTCCGCCCCTCGGGCCGGATGACGATGGCGTGCGGGCAGGCTTTCAGCGCCTTGAACATCGGCATGGCGGAATGAATGCCATAGGTCCGGGCGACATAGCAGGCCGCGGAGACCACGCCGCGGCGGCCGCCGCCGACGATGACCGGCTTTCCCTCCAGCTCCGGATTGTCGCGTTTCTCGATGGAGGCGTAGAAGGCGTCGCAATCGATATGTGCGATGGAGAGGGTGTGCAGTTCCGCGTGCCGGATCAGCCGTGGCGAGCCGCAGGCCGGGCACCGCGCCGCGCCGTCCGGCGCGTCGGCGAAACAGTTCCGGCAGAACCCGTCCATGACCTCATTCGCTCCACAGCCACGCGGCGCCGCGCACGCCGCTGGAGTCCCCGTGTTTATGCCGCAGGACCGGCGTCTCGAACATATCGGAGAACACGTGCGGACGGATTGCGCCGGGAAGGTCGCCATAGAGCCGGTCGATATTGGACAGGCCGCCGCCGAGCACGATCGCGGACGGGTCGAAAACATTGACGATCAGGCCCAGGGCCCGGCCCAGACGGCTGACCAGCCGGTCCAGCGTGTTCACCGCGCGGCGTTCTCCCGCCGCGGCGCGATCGGCAATTTCGTGGGCGGCCATGGCCCTTCCGCCCAGAAGGCGATAATCGGCGGACACTGCCGGACCGGACAGATAGGTTTCCAGGCAATTTTCCCGGCCGCACCAGCAGGCGCGGGCAGGCCTGTCGTCAGAACCGGGCGCGGGCAGGGGAATATGGCCCCATTCGCCGGCGATCCCGTGAGCGCCTTCGATCAGGCGTCCCTGATGGACCAGGCCGCCGCCGCACCCGGTCCCCAGAATCACCCCAAAGACGGAATCATGGCCTTGAGCCGCGCCGCCACGCGCTTCTGACAGTGCAAAACAATTCGCGTCATTGGCAATTTTAACATTTCGGGCCAGCGCCGTTTCCAGATCCCGGTTCAGCGATTTTCCGTTCAGCCAGGTCGAGTTCGCGTTGCGGATCAGACCGGTTTCCGGACTTGGAGAGCCGGGAATGGCGAATCCGGCGGGCTGGCCGGCATGTGTTTGAATCCCCGTGACAAGTTCGCGGACTGTGGCGATGGCTGCGTCGTAATTTCCCGGATTTGGCGCACGGCGGCGTTCAAGAACGGACCCGTCCCCGCCGATCAGCGCGGCCTCGATCTTGGTGCCGCCGAAGTCGACGCCCAGAAGCGGAAAAGCATTGTTTTGCGCGATCTCCAGACTCCATCCGTTAATCATTTCATGAGGCTATCGTTGTGCCCGTCCACCGTTGATTAACTCGCTTGAGCTAAGACATCGGCCATGGGTGAAACGGGGATAGAGAAATCTCGTCTTAACGGGAAGATGTCAGGCGCTATGCTGAACGCCATGTCGAAAACGGTCCTCATTGTCGAAGACAACGAGCTGAACATGAAGCTGTTTCGTGATCTGCTCGACGCGCACGGCTATGAGACCTTGCAGACCCGCGAAGGGCTGCAGGCTTTGGAAATGGCGCGGGAACATCGTCCCGACCTGATCCTGATGGATATCCAGCTTCCGGAAGTGTCCGGTCTGGAAGTCACGAAATGGATCAAGGAAGACGACGATCTCTCGTCGATTCCCGTTATTGCAGTGACCGCTTTCGCGATGAAGGGCGATGAGGAACGTATCCGCAAGGGCGGGTGCGAGGCCTATCTTTCCAAGCCCATCACTGTTTCCACCTTTATCGAGACCGTAAAGCAGTTTCTCGACTAGGGGGCTGCGATGAGCGCGCGACTCCTCGTTGTCGACGATCTTGAGCCCAACGTGCGTCTGCTGCGGGCCAAGCTTGAGGCGGAATATTACGAGGTCATCACGGCGACGTCCGGGCGTGAGGCGATCGAACGCGCGCGCACGGAACAGCCCGATCTGATCTTGCTGGACGTGATGATGCCGGGGCTGGACGGGTTCGAGACCTGCCGGCGCCTGAAGGACGATCCCAAATCGCGGCATATCCCGGTGATCATGGTCACCGCCCTGGACCAGTCCGAGGACCGGGTGCGCGGCCTGAAAGCCGGCGCGGACGATTTCCTGACCAAACCCATCGACGACGTGATGCTGCTGGCGCGGGCGCGCAGCCTGCTGCGCCTGAAAGTCGTGATGGATGAATTACGCACCCGCGAGGCCTCGGGCCGCGCGTCTGGCGCCATTGACGACGATGTCGACGATTCCCTGCTTCTGGGCGGCCGCGTGCTGATCGTGGATGATAACGACCATCAGGCCGAGCGCGTGCGCGCCAGCCTGACCCCGGAATACCGTCCCCAGATCGTCGCCGACCCGAGAAAGGCCGCCGAACATGCGCGCACGCAGCCAGACCTGATCATTGTCAATCTGGCGGCGCGCAGCTTTGACGGGCTGCGGCTCTGCGCCCGCGTGCGGTCGGACGAGGCGACCCGGCAGATCCCAATCCTGGCGATCATCGATCCCGATGCGCGCGAACGCATGGTGCGGGCCATGGATATGGGCGTGAATGACGTCCTGCCGCGGCCTGTAAACACGCAGGAGCTTTCCGCGCGGGTGTCCACACAAGTTCGCAAGAAGCGCTATGCCGACTTCCTGCGCGGCGCGCTGGACGAGACGCTGGAAAGCGCCGTGACGGACGCGCTGACGGGTCTGAACAACCGCCGCTATCTCGACGGCCGCCTCCGCCGCCTGATGGCGCGGGCCGCCCAGCGGGACGAGGATCCGGTTTCGGTGCTGATCTGCGACATCGACCACTTCAAGGCGGTCAATGATACCTGGGGGCACGATGCGGGAGACGAGATCCTGCGCCAGTTCGCCGACCGGCTGAAACAGAATGTCCGCGCGATCGATCTGGTCTGCCGTTATGGCGGCGAAGAATTCCTGATCGTGATGCCGGAAACGACGCTGGACTTCGCCGCGGCCGCCGCCGAGCGGTTCCGCCGCAGCATCGATGCCGCGCCGTTCAGGATCAATGGCGGTGTGAGAACCCTGGAGGTCACGACCAGCATCGGGGTCGCGCAGAGCGAATCGCGCGACGAGCTGGAAGACCTCATCAAACGCGCCGACAGCGCGCTTTACGCCGCGAAGAAATCCGGGCGCAATCGTGTGAAAGTGAAGCTGGGCGGACGCAGCGGCGAGGCAGCCGCCTGAGGCAAAAGATCAGGCCGTAAAAGGGCTTACTTGATCTTGCCTTCCTTGAACTCGACATGTTTGCGCGCAACCGGATCGTACTTCTTCAGCACGAGCTTTTCGGTCATGGTGCGCGTATTCTTCTTGGTCACATAGAAGAAACCGGTATCGGCCGTGGAGTTCAGCCGGATTTTGATCGTTGTGGGCTTCGCCATCGCTCTTGTGACCTCTGGTTCGTCGAGAAGGCGCGCAAAATAGCTAAAGAGCGCAGCCTGTCAACGGGATTTGACTGTAACCGCGCGGCGTATCACTGCGAAAATCAGGAAGGCGCCGGCCATGGATGACAGCGCCATCATCAGCCCGCCGGGATTGATGGCGTCCATCAGCGCGCCGGCATAAGGCGGGCTGAACAGCTCTCCCGCGCCATACATGAAAACGAAGGCCGCATTGGCCGCGCCCAGCGCGCCGCCCTTGAACCGCTCGCCCAGCAGGACAAGGCCGATCGTGTACATGCCCAGCACGATCCCGGCATAAAAGAAGAACAGGATAAACTGCGCCGCCAGCGCCCCTTCGGTGACCAGAAGCAGCAGGGGAATCAGCGTGCCGCCAACGGCGCAGAGAATCAGCACCTGAAACGCCCCGACGCGGTCGGCCAGCATGCCCAGCGGAAACTGGAACGCGATATTGCCGATGGCTGCGGCGAACAGGAATAGCGCAGCAGTCTGCTCGATCAGGCCGATGCGCACGCCGTAGACAGATATGAAGTGCATTGATGCCGTCTCGATGGCCCCGAAGAACAGGGCGGCGGCGAAGGCCGTGGGGGCGATCCAGACAGCGCGGGCGAGCGCGAACGGATGCGCGCCTTCACCTTCCGGCGGCTCTACGCCGGGGCCGGGGAGGAGGGTGAGAAGCGAGCCTGACGCAAAAATCGCGGCCGCGACGACAAACGGCGCCCAGCCGTCCGGTCCGATAAGCGCCAGCAGAACAGCGCCCAACGCGAAGCCGGCGGACAGGGAGGTCGCGTAAATCCCCATCAGCCGGCCGCGGTGCGCATCCTCGGCCAGCTGGTTAATCCAGACCTCGCTGACGATGAAGACAATGGTCAGGCCGATGCTCAGCGAAAAGCGGAACGCCGCCCAAAGCCACAGATTGTCGGTCAGCGGAAAGGCCAGGAACGACACACCGCAAAGCACGCAGGCAAAGGCCAGCAGGCCGCGCCCCGGCAGCTTTGCCATGATCATGGGCAGCACGGGCGCAAGTATGATGGTCGCCAGCGCCGACATCATCACGTTCCATCCGGAGATCACGCCGGACCCGGTCATGAATTCCAGATTGAGGGCGATCAGGGGCAGGGACAGACCAAAACCGCAGCCAGTGAGACTGGCTGCGGCGATAGCGGTAATCAGGCTGTTGATGCGCCTTCCGGCAGCGGCGTCCATATGTGCCGCCCTCGTTCCATTCGAATATAGGGAACCGGCGCATCGGGCTCATCGAGCCGCCGCCGGACTTCGGCCAGCACAAAGCGCGTAATGGACGGGATGTCCAGAGATTCCGCCTCGTCCAGCGTTACCCAGGCGGTTTCTTCCAACTCGGGCGTGCAGGGCCCCTGAACGCTTCTGGCGTGTTCGGCCGCGGCCATGAAGAACAAGGCGTCGTAGCGGATGGGCCGGTAGGGCGGGGTCACGGCCCGCGCGATCAGGCGCAGCGGCGAAATGTGGGGCGTCCCGGCGCAGCTATAAAAATCCCGCCAGTCTGCGGGGCGTTTATGAGGAGCCTCCAGCGGACGGGCGATGGCGTAGCCGGTTTCCTCGAACGTCTCGCGAATGGCGGCGGCCGCAGCGGCCTGAACACGCCGTTCCGGCAGCGCGCCCGCCAGGGCCTCAAGCGCGCGGGGATGAATCTCTCCGGCTGTTCTGGCAAAGCTGTCGGCGCGATCCACGCGGCCGCCGGGGAAGACATATTTGTGCGGCATGAAACGCGTGCCGCCATGCCGCTTGCCCATCAGAACGCGCGGATCGCCGGAATCATCCAGCAGGATCAGGGTCGCGGCGAGTTTCGGACGCACGGCCCGTCCGGACATGTTCGCGCTGTGCTTTCGCGTGTCGTCGCCTTTCGGGTCGAAGGCTTTTTTAGGCCCGCTCATTTGCCTTTCCGCGGTCCCCCGCGTCCCGGCTTGCCGCCTTTGCCCTTGCCGCGCGGTTTACGGTCGAACTTTCGGCCCGCCCCGCCGCCGCTACGGCCCGGTGAGCCGCCGCCGCGGCGCGGCGGTCCGCCCCGGCCGCCTCCGGAGGGACGTCCGCGTTTGGGCTTGTCGAGTATCTCCAGGATCAGGCCGCCAGTAATCGGCGCGGCTTCCTTCAGGCGCACGGTGACGTTCTGGCCCAGCTCGAACCGGCCGCCGGTGCGCCGGCCGATCAGGGCGTGCGCCTTCTCGTCATGATGGAAATAATCGTCGCCGAGCGAGGAAACGGGGACCAGCCCGTCCGCGCCGGTTTCCGCCAGCCGCACGAAAGCGCCGAAGCGGGTGACGCCGGTAATCCGCCCCTGAAACTCCGAACCGACCCGGTCCGACAGGAAGCTGGCGATATAGCGGTCCACAGAGTCGCGCTCGGCCGCCATGGCCCGGCGCTCGGTATGGGTGATGTCCTCGGCGATGCCCGACAGTTTCGAGGCTTCCTCATTCGTCTGCCCGTCATCGCCCAGCTTGCACGCCTTGATCAGGCCGCGATGGACGGTGAGGTCCGCATAGCGCCGGATGGGGGATGTGAAGTGGGCGTAGCGCTGAAGGTTCAGGCCGAAATGACCGAGATTTTCGGTGGAATAGATCGCCTGTGACTGGGAGCGCAAGACGACTTCGTTCACCACCTCCTCATAATCGCGATTCTTGGCTTGGGAGAGCAGTTGATTGAACCGCTCAGGCTTCACCGGGCCGCTCATCGACCATTTCATGCCCACTTGCGGCAGATAGTCGGCCAGCGCGGTCAGCTTCTCGCGGCTCGGCTCGTCATGGACGCGATAGATCAGGGGCAGGCGTTTCTGCTCCAGCGTTTCCGCGGCGCAGACATTGGCCTGGATCATGAACTCCTCGATCAGCATGTGCGCCGCGAAGCGCTCATAGCGGGTGATCGAGACGACATTGCCCTGTTCGTCCACGCGCACCTTGCGTTCGGGCGAGTCGATCTCCAGCGGGCTGCGCCGTTGCCGCGCCGCCTTGACCGCCTGATAGGCCTTCCAGAGCGGTTGCAGGGTGGACGTGACAACGTCGGCGGCTTCCGGCCCCGGATTGCCCTCGAACGCCGCCTGCGCCTGCGCATAGGTCAGGCGGGCGGAGGAGCGCATCAGGCCGCGATGGAAGCTATGGCCGATCTTGTTGCCGCTGGCGTTGAAAACCATGCGCGCGGCCATGCAGGCGCGGTCCTCGTCCGGCCGCAGCGAGCAGAGGTCGTTGGACAGCCGCTCGGGCAGCATCGGCACGACGCGGTCGGGCATATAGACCGAATTGCCGCGCTTCAGCGCGCCGCGGTCCAGCGGGCTGTTGGGCGTGACGTAATGGGCGACATCGGCGATGGCGACCCACACGACCCAGCCATTCTTGTTCTTCGGATCCTCATCCGGCTCGGCCAGCACCGCGTCGTCGAAGTCGCGCGCGTCCTCCGGGTCGATGGTGACCAGCGGAAGGTGGCGCAGATCCTCGCGATTCCTGACCGTGGCGGGCTTGGCCTTTTCGGCTTGCTCGACTTCGTTGTCATTGAAGCCTTCCGGCACGCCGTGCGCGGCGAGGGAGATGACAGAGGAGGCGCGCGCCTCGTTCTCATTGCCCACGACTTCGATGATGCGTCCGCTTTTCAGCCCGTGCTGGCGGTCCTTGGCCAGCTCGCAGATGACCAGATCGCCATTCTTCGGACTCAGCGGGCTGTCCCTGGACGGGATCAGTTCATTCTTGGAGCGCCGGTCGACGGGGACCAGGCGCGGCCGGGAGCCGTCAGCGCGATAGACGCACAGGATGCGGTGCGCGCTCTGGCCGAGGCGCTTGATCAGCCGGGCGACAGGTTCGCCGTCCTGATCGCGCTCGATCTTCACCAGCGCGCGTTCGCCAACGCCCAGCGCGCCGCCGGCGCGTCCCGAAGCGCCCTGACCGGGCGCCATGCGGATCAGCGGATCGCCGGGGTCGGACTTTTCGGGCCGGGCCAGAAGTTCGCCGTCCGTGTCGCGATCGACAATCTCGACCAGCCGCACGCCGGGGCTGGCGTCGGCGACCGCATAGGTGCGCCGGGCCGTGCGCTGGATGACGCCTTCGGATTCCAGCGCGCTGAGGACACGCTTGAGGCCGATCCGCTCATCGCCTTTCAGCTTGAGCAGCCGCGCAATCTCGCGTTTGCCGAAATTGCCTTCGCCGCGCCGTATGGCGCGCAAAACCGCGTCGCGGTCGGGTCCGTCCCCGGCCACGGCCTAGTCGGACGCAGCGGCGCTTTTGCTCCCGCCGCTGGCCTTTTTCGCTGCCGGTTTTTTCTTGGCGGCGGTCTTCTTCGCCGCCGGTTTCTTTTTCGCGGCTTTTTTCTTGCCGCCCTTGCTGGCCTTCTCGGCCAGCAGCGTCACCGCCTGCTCCATCGTCACGTCGCCCGGCTCGACATCCTTGGGCAGGGTGGCGTTGGTTTTCTTGTGCTTCACATAGGGACCATAACGGCCCTCCATGACATTCACGGGCCCGCCGCCGTCCGGGTGCTCACCCAGCTCTTTGAGAACCTGACCGCCGCGCTTGGCCTTCTTCTCGGCGATCAGCGCCACGGCGCGGTTCAGCCCCACCTCGAACACTTCCTCGATAGAGTCGAGATTGGCGTAGATGGATTTGTGCTTCACGTAAGGGCCGTAGCGGCCCAGCGCGGCGGTGATCATGTCGCCGTCTTCCGGGTGCTCGCCCACTTCGCGCGGCAGCTTCAAAAGGCGCAGCGCCTTTTCCAGATCGATTGTGTCGGGCGGCCAGGTCTTGGGCAGGCTGGACCGGTCCGGCTTGGCGCCTTCTTCCTGCGCCTCGCGCTCCACATAGGGGCCGAAGCGTCCGGTTTTCAGCCAGATCGCCGCGCCCGTTTCGGGGTCCGCGCCCAGCTCCACATCGCCGCCTGCGGCGTCATCGCCTTCCTCGGCGGAGAGGGGGCGGGTGTATTTGCATTCCGGGTAATTCGAGCAGCCAATGAACGCGCCATAACGGCTCAGTTTCAGCGACAGTCGGCCTTCGCCGCATTTGGGGCAGAGCCGCGGATCCTTGCCGTCCTCGGTCTGCTGGAAGAAATGCGGGCCCAGCGCCTCGTCCAGCGCGTCCAGCACCTGTCCGATGCGCAGATCGCCTATATCGTCGACGGAGGCGGAAAATTCTTTCCAGAAAGCGTCCAGCAGGGCTTTCCAGTCCAGATCGCCGGCCGAGACCTTGTCCAGCTTTTCCTCAAGGTCGGCCGTGAAGTCATATTCGACGTAGCGGCGGAAGAAATTCTCGAGAAACGCGGTGACGATCCGGCCCTTGTCGTCCGGCACGAAGCGGCGCTTTTCCAGCCGCACATAATCGCGGTCCTGCAGAACCGAGATGATGGAGGCGTAGGTGGACGGGCGGCCGATGCCCAGTTCTTCCAGCGTCTTGACCAGAGAGGCTTCGGTGAAGCGGGGCGGGGGCTGGGTGAAGTGCTGCTCGGCCTCGACCTCCTTGGTCTCGGCATGGTCGCCCTCCGTCACCTTGGGCAGGCGCGTGTCCTCGTCCTTGTCGGCGGAGGCGTAGAGCTTCAGGAAACCGTCGAACAGGATGACCGAGCCATTGGCGCGAAGCGTGATCTTCTCATCGCCGGAAACCAGGTCGATGGAGGTCCGCTCGATGGTGGCGGCTTCCATCTGACTGGCCGTGGCGCGGTTCCAGATCAGGCGGTAGAGCTTGGCGGCATCGGCGTCCAGGCGCACATCCTCGGGCGACCGGTTGAAGTCGGTCGGGCGGATCGCTTCGTGCGCTTCCTGCGCATTCTTGGCCTTGGAGGTGTATTTGCGCGGCGATTTCGGCAGGTATTTGTCGCCGAACTTGCTCTTCACCGCCTCGCGGGACTGGGCGATGGCCTCGCCCGCCATGTCGATGCCGTCCGTCCGCATATAGGTGATCAGCCCGTCTTCGTAGAGTTTCTGGGCGATCTGCATGGTCCGCTTGGCGGCATAGCCGAGCCGGTTGGACGCGTCCTGTTGCAGGGTGGAGGTGGTGAAAGGCGGGGGCGGGTTGCGCTTGGTCGGCTTGGCCTCGACCGCGCCGATCCTGAAGCTGGCCGCTTCAATCTTTTGCTTGGCGTCTGTGGCGGAGGCCTCGTCGGGCAGGCCGAACTTGTCCAGCTTTCCGCCGTCCAGATGCGTCAGCCGCGCCTCGAACGGCTCTGAGCCGCCCGCGCTCGCCTGGGCCTTCAGGGTCCAGTATTCCTCGGCGACGAATTTCTCGATCTCGAACTCGCGCTCGCAGATCAGGCGCAGCGCGACCGACTGGACGCGGCCCGCGGAACGCGCGCCGGGCAGCTTGCGCCACAGGACCGGGGAGAGGGTGAAGCCAACCAGATAATCGAGCGCGCGGCGGGCGAGATACGCCTCCACCAGCTCCATATCGATCTGGCGCGGATTCTTCATGGCGTCCAGAACGGCGGTCTTGGTGATGGCGTTAAAGACAACGCGGTCCACCGCGACATCCTTCAGCGCCTTCTTGTTCTTCAGAACCTCCAGCAGGTGCCAGGAAATGGCTTCCCCTTCGCGGTCGGGGTCAGTAGCCAGTATCAGGCGGTCCGATCCCTTCACCGCATCGGCGATTTCCTTCACGCGCTTCTGGGACCTGGTGTCGACCGCCCAGGACATGGCGAAATCCTCGTCCGGGCGGACGGAGCCGTCCTTGGAGGGCAGATCGCGCACGTGTCCGTAGCTCGCGAGCACCTGGTAGTCGCCGCCGAGATATTTATTGATGGTTTTGGCTTTCGCCGGGGACTCAACAACGACAACGTTCATAGGGCGCACGCAACAATCCGTGGAGAATGGCGAGCGAAGCTGGGGGCCGCCTCAAGGCTTGTCAATGCTGAACAGTCAGCTAAGTTCTTAAGGCGCATTAGGTTAAAATTGCAACCTAATCGCGAATATCGAGGAATCCACGCCATGGATGATAATGAAGATGACGGAACGTCTGGCGAGCAATCGCGGCGGCCGGTCGACGCCGCTCAGGTGGCGGAATACGCTTGTTCCTTGAGTGATGAACTGTCCGGGCTTTGCCTTGAGGCGGGCCTGGAGGAATTATCCCAGATTCTGGCGCTGGCGTCTGCAATGGCGGCGCGGCGAAAGATGCCGGCGGGCGCGGTGGATTAGGCGAGTCTCACCGCGCCGCCCGGCTCCAGGCTGACACGGCCCGCCAATTCCAGTTCGACCAGCGCGGCGAAGACGACCGCAGGCGGCAGACCCGCCTGACGGGCAATCTCGTCCCTGTGGGCGGGCGCGGTCGAGATCAAGGACAGGACATGATCCCGCGCCTGGTCCGCGGCCTTTGCCAGCGCCTCCGGGTCCGGCGGTTTCCCTGCAAAACCTTCACCGGGTTCTCGCAGGGAAAGGCGCGGCAGATCGCGGATGATTTCCAGCGCCTCGTCAGCGTTCTGCACCAGAGCCGCGCCCTGCTGGATCAGCCTGTTTGTCCCGCCCGCGCGCGGGTCCAGCGGCGATCCGGGGACCGCCATGACCTCGCGCCCCTGTTCGCCGGCCAGCCGCGCGGTGATCAGGGTGCCGGAGCGTTTGGCCGCCTCCACGACGATCACCCCCAGAGACAGGCCGGAAACAAGCCGGTTGCGGCGCGGAAAGTCCCGCGCGGTTGCGCGATAGCCCAGAGGCAGCTCCGAGAGGATGGCGCCGCGCCGCCGGATTTCATCGTAAAGCGCCTCCGCTTCGCGCGGATAAATATGGTCCAGACCGCCCGCCAGAACCGCCGCCGTTCCGGTTTCCAGCGCTGCGGCGTGCGCCGCCGAATCCACGCCCCGCGCCATGCCGGAAACCACCATCAACCCGGCTTCGCCCAGACCGCGCGCAAAATCGCCCGCCATGCGCAAACCCACCGCCGAGGCATTGCGGGAGCCGACTATGGCGACACAATCGCGGGTCAGCAGGGCCCGGTCGCCCAGAACCGAAATGACAGGCGGGGGCGGGTCGAGCGCCGCCAGCGCATCCGGAAAGCCCGGCTCGACCGCGGCGATCATCCGTCCGCCCATCCGGTCTGTCCGGTCCATCTCCCGGTCAATGTCAGCGGGTTTCGGAATTCGCATCGGATCCACCCGGCCGCCCCGCCTGGCCAGCGCGGGCAGGGCGTCCAGCGCGGCGGACGCATCCTGATAGCGTTCAATGAGAGCATAGAAGGTAACCGGCCCGACATTCGGGGTCCGGGCTAGGCGGATCCAGTCGCGCTTTTCGGCGGCGCTCAGCTCACGCCGCATCGGTCTCTTTCTTCTTGCCGCCGATTTTCGGCTCTTCGCCTTTGAACAGGCGCGCAATATTTGACCGGTGGCGCCAGAAAATCACGATGATCATCACCGCGAAGGCCGCCGCCAGTTCAGGACGGTGGGCCGCCAGCGCCAGCAGGGGCGCGGCGGCGGCGGCGATCAGCGCCGCCAGCGAGGAATAACCGAACAGGGCGGCGGCGGAGAGCCAGAGGCCGCAGAGCATCAGTCCCAGCGGGAAGGACAGGGCCAGCGACACGCCGAAGAAGGTCGCCACGCCTTTGCCGCCCCTGAATTTCAACCACACGGGATAGCAATGGCCGATAAACGCCGCCGCGCCCGCGGCGGCCGCCTCGGGCCGTCCGAAAACCGCCCATGCGGCCAGCGCCGCGATGGCCGCTTTGCCGGAGTCCAGAATCAGCGTCGCCGCGGCCAGGTCCTTGCGCCCGGTCCGCAGGACATTGGTCGCGCCGATATTGCCGGAACCCTGCGCGCGTATATCGCCCAGCCCGGCCGCCCGCGTGATCACCAGTCCAAAGGGGATCGAGCCCAGCAGGTACCCGCACAGCAGGGATATAATCAGGGTGAGGACGGTCATGCGCGCGCCTCCATCAAAAGCTCCAGAACCGCCATGCGCACAGCGACGCCCGATTCCACCTGAGCGCGGATGACACTGCGGGGATGGTCTGCGACCTCGCTGGTGATCTCGACATCGCGGTTCATCGGGCCGGGATGCATGATGAGGGTGTCCGGTTTCGCGCGGCCCAGACGGCCGGCGTCCAGCCGCCAGTCGCGCACATAATCCTCCAGATGCGGCGCCTGGTTCTCGCCCATGCGCTCGCGCTGGATGCGCAACATCATCACCGCGTCGCAGCCCTGCAGGGCGGTGTCGAAGTCATTGAACGTTTCGGCGGCGGTCGATTCTGGCAGGAAGACTTCCGGCCCGGCCACCCGCACGTCCGCCCCCAGCTGAGTCAGCAGGGGAATATCGGATCCAGCCACGCGGCTGTGAGCGATATCGCCGCAGATCAGGATGCGCCGGCCCTCCAGAGATCCCCATTTCTGTTGCAGGGTGAAGGCGTCCAGCAGGGCCTGGGTCGGGTGCTCCGCCACGCCGTCCCCGGCATTGACCACGCTGGCCGAGACCAGTTCGCTGGCCGCGCGCGCCGCGCCGATTTCCCGGTGGCGCACGATGATGGCGTCGGGCTGCATGGCGTCGACCGTATAGAGCGTGTCCTCGAACGACTCGCCTTTCTTCACCGACGACTCGGCCAGCGGCAGGGTCGCCACGTCCGCGCCCAGACGCTTGCCCGCCAGTTCGAAAGAAAGAAGCGTGCGGGTGGAGGGTTCGAAGAACAGATTGACGATGCTGCGCCCGGTCAGCGCGTCGGTGCGTTTTCCCGTTTCCCGGTTCCGCCGCCAGTGGTTTTCAGCCCGCGCGAATATCTCTTTGACCTCGGCGGCGCTCAAGGCGTTCACCGAAATCAGGTGTCTGTGCGGGAAGGGCGGTATCGTGGCAGCCATGGATCGCTCGGCGTGAAGGTCGCTGCGCTGCTTAGCGCGAGGGTTGCCGGCGCGGCAAGCCGTCATGACCGGATTGCGCCCAGCCGATCGATGGCGCTTTGCAGGATAATCGCCGCGGCGGTCTGATCGCGCAAACTCCGGCGCTGCGCAGGCTTTACGCCTGCTTCCGCCATGGCGTCATCGGCGGCGGCTGAACTGAGGCGCTCATCGTGCATTGCGATCGCAATATCGCGATGTTTGAGAATATTGCGGGCGAACGCCCGGGCAGATTGGGCGCGCGGCCCCTCGGACCCGTCCATATTGACCGGAAGCCCGATCACCAGACCGGCGCACTGGCGTGAATCATAGAGCGCAAACAGCGCCGTCAGGTCGGCCGCCAGTTTCGTGCGGTGAATCGTATCAAGCGCGGTGGCGATGGAGCGGCGCGGGTCGCAGACCGCCACGCCGATGCGCTTTGCGCCCGGGTCCACGCCCAGAAGCGCCCCCTCAGCAGGCAGGTTTTCAAGGTCTGTAAGGCTCATCACGGTCCAGTCTGGCCGGGTTTTTCGCTTGGGGAAACCTGTTTCACATCCGTGCGTTATAATCAGTTCACACGCTTGGGGAGGCGTAGCTGATCAATGACGGGTTCCCCGCGAACACCGGAGCCTTGCTTGGAAAATTCTGAATCTGCCGAACCGCCGGTGAGAGATCCCGGCGACATCAACACCATAGACGATATCGGGAACCGCGCCATCCAGTCCTGGATATTCGCGCTGCTGATCTGCATGTTCCTGCTGGTTGCGGGATCCACCCTGTATTTCGCCAAACCGTTCCTGATGCCGGTCGCGGTGGCTTTCGTGTTGAGCGTCCTGTTGGCGCCGGCCATGGCCATGATCGAAAAAACCGGCCTGCCTTCCGGCATAGCCGCGCTGGGCCTGGTCGGGGCGCTGTGCGCGGGAATTTATTTCGGGTTTTCATTTATCGCCCAGCCTGCCGCCAGCTGGGCCGAGAACGCGCCGCAATATATCGAGCAGGCCAGCGACAAGCTGAGCGGGGTCAAGCAGCCGATCTCCTCGGTCCAGTCGCTGTCGGAGGAGGTCAAGCAGATGGCCTCTGTTTCACAACGCGAAACCGCCGATGAAGTCGTTGTGCGCGCTCCCGGACTGGCCGAAAGCCTGACCTCTTCCATGGGACGCGCCGCGGTGCAGACCCTGTTCGTTCTTGCCCTGACCTATTTCATTCTCGCCACCCGCACGGAGTTACGTTTGAAGCTGATCGCCGCGCGCCGCAGCATCAGCGGCAAGCTGCACACCGCGCGCATGTTCCGCGACGTTGAGCGGAGCGTGGGCAGCTACATCTTCACGATGGCGCTGATCAATGCCGGGCTTGGCGTGGCGGTCGGATTGGCGATGTATTTTCTGGACATGCCGCGCCCGATCATGTGGGGCGGTATCGCGGCGGCGCTGAACTTCATCCCCTATATCGGCCCGATCATCACCGCCTCACTGCTGGCGCTGGTCGGCATCATCAATACCGAAACCCTGACCGAGGCCGCCATTCCGCCGCTGGTCTATCTGGGGCTGAACTTTATCGAGGGCAGTTTTGTCACCCCGCTGACGCTCGGCGCGCGGCTGACGCTGAATCCGCTGGCCATTCTGCTGACTGTGAGCTTCTGGACCTGGTTGTGGGGGCCGGTGGGGGCGCTGATTTCCGTGCCGCTGCTGGTCATGTTGAAGGCCCTGAGCGCGCACACGGAAATGCTGCATCCGTTCAGCCTGTTGCTGGGCGGCACCATCCCCAGGCCGCGAAAACACGGTTGGGCCATAAAAAAGCCGCGGCCCTAGAGCCGCGGCTTTTCCTGTTTGCTAAGGAACGCGGCCGATTACTCGGCGTCGTCCAGTGAACGCACTTCCACCTCGCCGATATTCAGCGCGCGGATCGGTTCCTCGATCTGTTCGCGGTCGCCAATGATCATCCAGACAAGCTGGTCCGGCTTGACCACTTCCTCGGCCGCGGCGCCCAGATCTTCGAGCGTCAGCGCCTCATAGGTCGGCTTGATCGTCACCGGATAGTCCAGCGGACGGTTCAGCGTGTGGCTGGACATCAGGCTGCCGAGCACCGCGCCGCCGGTTTCATACTGGCCGGGCAGGGCGCGCGTGTTGTTCTTGACCACGCGGGCCAGTTCCTCGGAGGTGACCGGACGGTCGGTGGTGACGCCCATCAGCTCGTTCCGCAACTCGGTGATTGAGTCGGCGGTACGGTCTGTCTGAACCGGGGCGTAAACCATGAAAGGCCGCTGGTTCGTGGCGCCGGAGATGAAGGTATAGGCGCCATAGGCCCAGCCCTTGTCCTCACGCAGGTTCATGTTGACCCGTGCGCTGAACTGACCGCCCAGGGCGTCGTTCATCGCGCTGATTGCCTCGTTGTTCTCGGCGGTGCCCGGAGGGGCCAGCTCGCCGGCGAGGATCATGGTCTGCGGCGAACCCGGACGGTCCACGATGATCACGCGGCTCGACTCAGGATTTGAGACGGTCGGGACGTCCTTTTCAGGCTTGGCCGATTCCGGCGCGGCCCAGCTGCCGAACTCGGCTTCCAGGACCGGCTGGATTTCTTCCATCGTGGTGTCGCCCACCACGAAGATCGTGGCGTTGTCCGGACGCAGCCAGGCGTCTTTGTAGGCGGCCAGATCCTCCTTGGTGAAACCGGAAACCGCCTCGGTCGTGCCGGAGCCGGTGAACGGAACGCCGTAAGGATGCCCGTCGCCATAAATTTCCGGCGGCAGCAGGCGTAGCGCCATGCCGACCGGCTGGGCTTTCTCCTGCTCGATACCGGCCAGCGTGATGCCGCGCACCCGCTCGAGTTCATTCTCCGGGAAGGTCGGGTTCTTGATGATCGTCCCGGCCAGCGAGACCGTCTCTTCCAGATTGTCCGTCAGGGCGGAGAAGGTGACGGTGGAGGAGTCGAGATTGGAGCCTGAGGAGAATTCCGCCCCCAGATCTTCCAGAGAGGCGGCGATATCCAGCGCCCCCATCTCTCCCGCGCCTTCGTCCAGCATGCTCATCGTGAAGCTGGAAAGCCCGGTCTTGTCCGCGCCCATTACGGTGTCGGAGGCATAGCCGGCGTCGAACCGCACCGCGATATCAACCTGCGGAACCGCGTCGCGGCGGGCAAAGATCACGTTGATGCCGTTGGAAAGCTCGGCCTGCTGCACGTCCGGCCATTCAAGATCCGGCGTGGTGTTCACCTGCGGCAGGGCGGAACGGTCGGCCCCGTCCTCGGCCACCTGATAATCCCCGAACGGGGTCACGGTGATCTGGTGGAAGCCGTTGGAGATCCACTCATTCGCGGCGGATTTCACGTCAGCGGGCGAGGCTTCGTTCTGCCACTCCAGGCGGGTTTTCCAGAACCCCGGATCGCCGGCATAAACCTCGCTCTGAGCCAGCGTAACGGCTTTGCCGCCGAAGCCGCCAATCTCTTCCAGACCGCGCACGGTGCTGGCGTTATATTTGGTCTTGGCGCGCTTCAGTTCGTCCGCCGTGGGGCCGTTCGCCAGGAAGTCGGACACGATGTCGTCGATCATCGCGTCGACTTCTTCGGGATCCTGACCCTCTTTCAGAGTCACCTGAATTTCGAAGAAGCTGGCCTGTTCCTGCTCCTGCAGATAGGCCACGGCATTGTTGGCGACCTGCTTGTCATAGACCAGCTCCTTGTAGAGCCGGGAATTCTTGCCGTTGCCCAGAACCATTGCGGCCAGGTCCAGGTCCGCCGCGGTTTCGGTGGTGCGGCCCGGCGTGACCCAGGTGCGGTAGATACGGGCCTGCGGCACGCGGTCCTGCATGGTCTGGAACGTATCGCGCTCGCGGACCGGCACGTTCTGCTGGCCTTTCGGGATCGGGTCCCCGGCCAGCGCGGCGCCGAAATAGGTCTGCATCTTCTCGCGGACTTCATCGACGGTGATGTCGCCGGCCACGACGACCACGGTGTTGGTCGCGCCATAGTATTTCTTGAACCATTCCTGCGCGTCTTCCAGCGAGGCGTCGGTCAGGTCCTGCATCGAACCGATCGTGGAGTGACGATAGGGGTGGCCTGCGGGGAACAACGCCTCCAGCTGTTCATACTCGACAAGGCCGTAGGGCTGGTTGTCGCCCTGGCGCTTCTCGTTCTTCACCACGTCGCGTTGTTCGTCCAGCTTCGCCTGGTCCAGCGCCGGAAGCAGATTGATCATCCGGTCGGACTCCATCCACAGCGCCATGTCGACGGCGGTGGTCGGAACGGTCTGGAAATAGTTCGTGCGGTCGAACCAGGTCGTGCCGTTCATGCCGGTCGCGCCGACATCCTCGAACGGGCCGAAATAGTCCTGATTATAGTTTTCCGACCCGTTGAACATGATGTGTTCGAACAGGTGCGCGAAGCCGGTCTTCCCGTCCGGCTCGTCGCCGGAGCCGACATGATACCAGACGCTGACAGCCACGACCGGCGCCTTGTGGTCTTCGTGGACCACCACGGTCAGGCCGTTATCCAGGGTGAATTTCTCGAACGGGATATCCACGTCCGGAATTTCGACATTGGCTTCCGCGGACTTGTCGCCGCGCCTGGCGCGCTTTTCGGCCTTGTCGGGCGCCGCGGCGTTGTTTTCGGCCTGCGCGGCGTTGTCGTTGGATGTATTGGCGGCGAGATTCTGGTCGTCGCAGGCCGCGGCCAGCAACAGAACGCTTCCCGCGATTCCGGAAAGACAGATAGATTTGAACATGATCAAGGGACCCCCAGCTGATCGGACACGATAGTCGGGCGGCATTTGAGCGCGGGTCAGGCCCGCCCCGCAAGGGGCGGTTGCAAATCTTACAAAGGTTTAAGCTTGGCCGGCGCGAAGGCGCACAGGCCTGACTGGCGCAGGCTTCTTGCCGCATGGGCGGCCCTCTGATAGCGAACAGGCTCCTTACCTCATGCAAATCACGAAAAGCGGGACATGTCGGTCACCAAAGACGAAGTTCGCCACATCGCCCATCTCGCGCGCCTGCGCGTGTCCGAGGATCGCCTCGACACGCTGGCCAGCGAGCTGAACGGAATTCTGGACTGGATCGAGCAGCTCGACGAAGTCGATGTCGAGGGCGTCGAGGCGATGACCACGGCTGTCGAATCCTCGCTGCCGATGCGGGAAGACAAGGTCACGGCGGCGGGCGACCGCGACGCCGTCCTGAAGAATGCGCCGAAGTCCGAAGAGGGCTTCTTCGTCGTGCCGAAGGCTGTGGAATGAGCAAGCTGATCGAATTCACGCTGACCGAGGCGCTGGACGGTCTCGAAAAGGGCGAGTTCACCGCGCGGGAGCTGACCCAGGCGCATCTGGACGCCATTGGCGCCGCCGCGCCCCTGAACGCGTTTATCACCGATACGTCGGAGCGCGCGCTCAGCATGGCCGACGCCAGCGACGAGCGCCGCAAAAAGGGTGAGGCGGGCCTGATCGAGGGCGCGCCCATCGCCGTGAAGGATCTGTTCTGCACGGTCGGCGCGCGCACCGCGGCGGCCAGCAATATCCTTGGCGAATTCGACCCGCCATATGAGTCCACGATCACCGCCAATCTCTGGAAAGAGGGCGGGGTTATGATCGGCAAGGTGAACATGGACGAATTCGCCATGGGCTCGTCCAACGAACACTCCCGCTACGGCCCGGTCGTCAGCCCCTGGCGGCGCGACGGCAAGGACGACAAGCTGGTCCCCGGCGGCTCCTCCGGCGGCTCGGCGGCGGCGGTCTCCGCCGATCTCTGCCTTGGGGCGCCCGGGACTGATACCGGCGGCTCCATCCGCCAGCCCGCGGCCTTTACCGGCATTGTCGGCGTGAAGCCGACCTATGGCCTGTGTTCGCGCTTCGGCGTGGTGGCGTTCGCCTCCTCGCTGGATCATCCGGGTCCGCTGGCCAAGACGGTGGAGGATTCCGCGATCCTGCTTCGCAGCATGGCCGGGCACGACAAGAACGATTCCACCTCTCTGGACGTGGAAATCCCGGATTACGCGGCGGCCGTGGGCCGCTCCGTCAAAGGCCTGAAAGTCGGCGTGCCGGCGGAATATCAGGTCGACGGCATGCCGGACGAAATCCGCGATCTCTGGAATCAGGGCGTGGAGTGGCTGAAGGAAGCGGGCGCGGAATGCGTCGACGTCTCCCTGCCGCACACAAAGTACGCGCTTCCGGCCTATTATATCGTCGCCCCGGCGGAGGCCTCCTCCAACCTCGCCCGTTATGACGGTATGCGCTATGGCGCGCGGGTGGAGAAGGACGGTCTGGTGCCGACCTATGAAGCGACCCGCGGCGAAGGTTTCGGGGCGGAGGTCCAGCGCCGCGTTCTGATCGGCACCTATGTGCTCTCGGCCGGTTATTACGACGCCTATTATCTGAAGGCCCAGAAGGTGCGTCAGCGCATCCTGCAGGACTTCCGCGATACGTTCGAAAATGTCGATGTGCTGCTGACCCCGGCCACGCCCTCGGCCGCTTTCGGGTTTGGCGAGCGCGACGCCGACCCGATCCAGATGTATCTGAACGATATTTTCACGGTGACGGCGAACCTGGCCGGCGTTCCGGCCATCTCGGTCCCGGCCGGGCTGGACAATCAGGGCCTGCCGCTGGGCCTGCAGCTGATCGCTCCGGCGCTGGGCGAGGAGACGATGTTCGCCGCTGCCGGCGCGCTGGAAAAAGCCGCGAACTTCTCGGCCAAGCCGAAACGCTGGTGGGAGTCCGCCTGATGGGCTCGGCGCTCGAAAACGCTCCGAAGATTTCCGGGTCTTCGATCATCACCGGCGCGATCCTGCTGATCGCGGGCGTGCTGATCGTCACCGAAAAGGTCGATGCGCCGATGGCGCTGGGCATCGTGATCAGCGTCATGGGCCTGTTCGGCCTGCTGTTTGGTTTCACCGTCTCCGCCGCCCGGCGTCTGGTTTCTGCTTTTAAAGAAGATCAGTGAGCTCAAACAATCTTATCCGCGAACACGGTGATACCGTTATCCTCAAAGGGTGGCGCAACGTCACGCTGGTCAATATTGGCGCAGTGCTAATTCCTGCGCTTGGCGGTATCGGGTTGTTATTGGCTGGAAGCTGGTGGACCTGGGTTGGATTCGTACTTTTAGTCTTCGCCATTTACGGCGCATGGACGATCTATCGGAGCTGCATCGTAGAGGTCGAGTTTCAGGCTGATCGCGTCGTTATCTCAGGCACCGACTTTCCACGTGGTGACATTGAGAAATTTGTAGGGCGTCGGTTCAATGATGAAGTTGGAATTGATGACAAACCGGGTTCGTCCGTCCTGTGTCTGAAAACCTCGGCGGGAGAGGAAATTTCAATAATAGCAATGAGCCAACACGCGGAAATCGATCAAATCGCTTCAAACCTCAATCAGAGATTAGATTCATAATGTCTGCCTCGAATTATCTCATCCCCGGCGCCACCGGCGACTGGGAAATCGTTCTGGGCCTTGAGGTCCATGCGCAGGTCGCCTCGACCGCCAAGCTGTTCTCCGGCGCCTCGACCGATTTCGGCGCGTCGCCCAACACCCAGGTCGCGCTGCTGGACGCCGGCCTGCCGGGCACGCTGCCGGTCATCAACGCCAAATGCGTGGAGCAGGCGGTCCGGACTGGTCTGGGCCTGAAGGCGCAGATCAATGAATGGTCGCGCTTTGACCGCAAGAATTATTTCTATCCCGATCTGCCGCTCGGCTATCAGATCAGCCAGTTCGCCCACCCCATCGTCGGCGAAGGCGAGATCGACGTGGAGGTCGAGGAAGGCGAGTGGATCAAGGTCGGGATCGAGCGACTGCATCTGGAGCAGGACGCCGGCAAGTCCATTCACGATCTGGACCCGGCCTCGACTTATGTGGACCTCAACCGCGCCGGCGTGGCGCTGATGGAGATTGTCTCCAAGCCGCACATGCGCTCACCGGCGGCGGCGGCGGCCTTCGTGCGCACGCTGAGGGAGATCCTGCGCAGCCTCGGCACCTGCGGCGGGGATATGGAGAAGGGCCAGATGCGGGCCGACGTGAACGTCTCCGTCTGCAAGCCGGGCCAGTATGAGAAATTCCGCGAGACGGACGATTTCTCCCATCTCGGCACGCGGTGCGAGCTGAAGAACCTTAATTCCATGCGCTTCATCCAGCAGGCCATCGAGTACGAGGCGCGCCGTCAGATCGAGATCATCGAGGATGGCGGCAAGATCGACCAGGAAACCCGCCTGTTCGACACGGTGAAGGGCGAGACCCGCTCCATGCGCTCCAAGGAAGAGGCGCACGACTACCGCTATTTCCCGGACCCGGACCTGCTGCCGCTGGTCCTCGACCCGGCCTGGATCAAGGAAATCCAGGAGTCGCTGCCCGAGCTTCCCAACGAGAAGCGCGAGCGGTTCGAGAAGGATTACGGCCTTTCCGCCTATGACGCCGCCGTCCTGACCTCCGACACCGACCGCGGCCGTTATTACGAGGCGGTGGTGGAAACCGGCGCGGACCCGAAACTGGCCGCCAACTGGGTGAATAACGAACTTTATGGCCGCCTGAACAAGGAAGACGTGGATATCGCCGACTCCCCGGTCTCGGCGGCCCAGATCGGCGGCGTGATCAAGCTGATCACCGACGGCACGATCTCCAGCAAGGCGGCCAAGGACGTCTTCGAGATCCTTTGGGAGAAGGGCGGCGACCCGGCCGAGATCGTCGAGCGCGAGGGTCTGAAACAGGTCTCCGACACCGGCGAGCTGGAAGCCATCGTCGACAAGATCATCGCCGAGAACCCGGAACAGGCCGAGCAGGTGAAGGAAAAGCCCAAGGCCATGGGCTGGTTCGTCGGTCAGGTCATGAAGGCCTCCGGCGGCAAGGCCAACCCGCAGGCGGTGAACGAAATTCTCCGCAAGAAGCTGGGGGTTTAGGGTGACGCGGCGCCTCGTCGTCGCCATCACCGGCGCCTCCGGCGCGGCCTTTGGCGTGCGTGCGCTCGAGGCGCTTCAGGGCGTGGACGGCGTGGAGACGCATCTGGTTGTCTCCAGGGCTGGCGCGTTGACCGCTTATTCGGAACTCGGGCTGGAGCTGAAAGACCTGAAGGCGAAGGCCAATGTTGTCTATGACAATAACGATATCGGCGCGGCCATCGCCTCGGGTTCGTTTGTCACCGACGGCATGATTATCGCCCCGTGCTCCGCCAAGACGCTGGGCGCGCTGGCCAACGGTCTCTGCGATAATCTCGTCGCCCGCGCCGCCGACGTGATCCTGAAAGAGCGCCGCCGTCTGGTCATGCTGTTCCGCGAGACGCCCCTGCACCTGGCCCATATCCGCAATATGGAGGCGGTGACCGAGATGGGCGCCATCGTCTATCCGCCGGTGCCGGCCCTCTACGCCAGACCCGACAGCATAGAGACGATGGTGGACCACACGGTCGGCCGCGTCCTCGACCTGTTCGATATCGACGCGGACATGGTCAATCGCTGGTCCGGGGTGCGCGGCCAGTGAGGGATTTCGTCTTTCAGGCCGCCGATATTCCGTCCGTCGCGGTGAAGGGCACGGGCGCGCGGTTTCCCGTCCGCCGTATCTTCTGTGTGGGAAAAAACTACGCCGCGCACGTGGCGGAAATGGGCGGCGACGCCAAATCCGATCCGCCGGTTTTCTTCACCAAGCCCGCCGACGCGGTCGCCCCGTGCGGCGCCGATATTCCCTATCCAACGGACACGGACGACCTGCATCACGAGGCGGAACTGGTGATCGCGCTGGGGCGGGGCGGAGCGGACATACCGGCCGCCGAGGCCGCCGCAAAGGTGTTCGGCTATGCCGTGGGCGTCGATCTCACACGCCGCGACCGGCAGGCCGAGGCGAAAGCCAAAGGCCGTCCCTGGGACGTCGCCAAGGCGTTCGACAACTCCGCGCCCATTTCCGATATCGTCCCGCTGGCCGAAACGGGCCACCCGTCCTCCGGCCGCATCTGGCTCAGCGTCGACGGCGTGTTGAAACAGGACGGCGATCTCAGCGCCATGATCTGGTCCGTGCCGGAAATCATCGCCGCGCTGTCGCGCAGCTTTGAACTAAAACCCGGCGACCTCGTTTTCACAGGTACGCCGGAAGGCGTCGGGCCGATCGCCCGGGGGCAGCGGGTCGAAGCGGGCGTCGATGGCGTCGGCGAACTCGATTTCCGTATAATCTAGTCATTCATCGCCGCGCGGCGTTACCCGCGGGCGTTCAACGCCCGGACAAGGGCCTTTGAAGGAGACCGCGTGAGTAAGGAAAAACCGACAGGCCGATGCATTGTCACGTACGGGCGCAGCCTTATTGCGCTCGAAATCGCCCACTCCCTCGCCGAGCGCGGGGTGGAGGTGATTGGCTGCGACGACGTCGACCTGACCGTCATGTCCTTCTCGCGCGATGTGAAGAAGAATTTCGTCCACGCGCCGTCGGATTCAAAGCCCGAAAAATTCCTCGACGATCTCGAGAAATATATCCGCAAATACACGCCGGAAGACGACATTCCCTATGTCCTCATCCCGGCCTTCCGAGATATCCAGCTGATCGCCGAGAATCGCGACCGGTTCGATCCGCTGATCAAGGTCGCCGGCCCGACGGCTGAGATGATCTCCAGAATTCACCCCAAGCAGAACCTGGCCCGCACGGCGGAAAAGCTGGGCGCGCACGCGCCGCGCAGCATCGAGTTCAATGACCGCGAAGGCCTGGACGAGGCCGCGGAAGAGCTGGGCCTGCCCTTCCTGATCAAGCCCTTCGACGGCGTCGGCGGCCGCGGCGTGAAGGCGTTGAAAACCCAAGCCGCGCTGGAGGAGCACTGGAAGAAGAGCGCCAGGGTCTATGAGAAGGGCGGCCTGGCGCAGGAACTGGTCGAAGGCGACGATTACTGCCTTGCCGTCCTATTTCAGCATGGCGAGCTGAAGGCCCATATGGCCTATCGCAACATCATGAAAATGCCCGCCGAATCCGGCGCCGGCATCATGCGCGAGACGATCGACGACAAACCCTTCCTGGAAACCGCCAAGGCGGTGCTTGGCCCGATCAGCTGGCATGGCGTTGCGGAAATCGATTTCAAATGGAACGGGCAGGCAGGTGCCGAACCTTCCATGATCGAGATCAATCCGCGCTTCTGGATGGGCATTTTCCATTCCATCGAGTCGGGCGTCGATTTCCCTTGGCTGCTTTACGAGATGACGGTGAAAGGCGAGGTGCCGGAGGCGCCGCTGGCGACGGTCGGCAAGCGCACCAAGGCGCCGGGCGTCTGGCTGCTCTCCGCCATTCAGGACATTGCCTCGTCCGACGTGCATTTCAGCCAGGTCAAGGATGGCTGGAAGGAGGCAATGTCCTCCGCCAAGGACCGCAAGATAGTCGAGGCGCTGAAGAAATTCGGCGCATCGCTGGGCAAGGTCACGGACATAGAAAGCGCCCGCAAGCACCTGAAAAAGGCGATGGAGGACGCGGACGAGGCGCAGGTGGAGCTGTTTTCATCGCGCGATCCGTTCGCCAGTCTTGGCGTGCTGTTCGTGCTCGCCTCGCTCGTCCGGCACGGAAAGCTGCCGCCGGAACTGACCTATAAGTGATTTTGAAGTGACCGCGCCGCCCCTGTCCGACCGCCCGCTGATCGGGGTCACAAAGCCCAGCCGGGCCGATAATCTGGCCTATGCCTGTATCTGGGCCGGGGTCTGGCTTGCCGGCGGCCGGCCGGTGCGCCTGACCGCCAGCAAGCCGCGCCGAAAATGCGCTTTGCGGGGGCTGGTCCTGGGCGGGGGCACGGATGTCTTTCCAGGCCTCTATGACGCCAAGCCGCGCGCCGGCTACGCCTATGACCGCAAGCGCGACGAGATGGAGATCGAATGGGCGGAACGGGCGGAACGCGCCAATATCCCGGTGCTGGCGATCTGCCGCGGCGCGCAGATGATGAACGTGATGCGCGGCGGCACGCTGTTCGCCGATGTCGCCAAGTCGTTCAAGGACGTGGATTACCCCAGCACGTTCCTCGGCCATGTATTCTACCGCAAGACGATCCTGATCGAGGACCAGACCCTGTTGCACGACGTGCTGGGGGATGAGGACCGCGTGAACTCCATGCACAAACAGGCCATCGCGGATCTGGGCAACGGGCTGGAAGCCACCGCGCGCGAACGCAATGGCGTTATTCAGTGCATCGAGGACCGCGAGCGGAACTTCTATATGGGCGTGCAGTTTCACCCGGAGTTCCTGCTGCACCGTTCCCGCTTCCGGGGTATCTTCAATGCACTGGTCACCGCGGCCGCGCATAACCCGACCGAAGTGACGGAAGACAGCTAGGCTTCCGCTTTGAATTAGTTTCATTTGAAACTATCTATGGGGCGACGATAGATTCACCGGCACGGAGTTTAAGGTCATGGCGAAGAAGTGGATCCCGGCCAGCCGCGTGGAGGGCGACGCCTCCCGTCAGGCGCACGCCGATTTCCCCGAAGGCACGTATGAGCGGGAAATCTCGAAAGAGGGCTTCTTTGGCCCCGCCGCCTTCCTCCACCACAAGAATCCGCCCACGGGCTGGACCGATTTTGAAGGCCCATTGCGCCCGCGCGCGTTCAACCTGATCGGCGTCAACGATTCCCCGAATTCCCCGTGGAACGCGCCCGTCGTCCTGCACAATAACGCGACCGAGATGCGTTTCTGGAAGCTGGACGCGCCGATGGAAATGCTGGCGCGCAACGCCGATGGCGACCAGCTCCTGTTCATCCACAAGGGCGAGTCCGAGCTTTATTGCGATTACGGCCATCTGACCGTGCGCCCCGGCGATTATGTCTATCTGCCGCGCGGCACGATGTGGCGGCTGGACCCGTCAGAGCCCAACGCCATCCTGATGATCCAGGCGACCAACACCCATTTCACCCTGCCGGACAAAGGCCTGGTCGGCCCGCACGCCATCTTCGACCCCGCCATGCTGGACGCCCCGGAAATGGACGAGGCGTTCAAGGCTCAGCAGTCGGACACGAAAGGCTGGACCGTTCAGGTGAAGAAGCGGAACGCGGTCAGCACCATCACCTTCCCGTTCAATCCGCTGGACGCGGTCGGTTGGCACGGCGAACTCGCGCCCGTGCGCCTGAACGTGAAGGATATCCGGCCGCTGATGAGCCACCGCTACCACCTGCCGCCCAGCGCCCACACCACCTTCCTGTCCGACCGCTTCGTGGTGTGCACCTTCGCGCCGCGCCCGTTCGAGACGGACCCCGGCGCCCTTAAAGTGCCGTTCTTTCATAATAACGACGATTACGACGAGGTATTGTTCTACCACGCCGGAGACTTCTTCAGCCGGGACAATATCGACGCCGGAATGATGACCTTCCATCCGTCCGGCTTTACCCACGGTCCGCATCCCAAGGCGCTTAAAAACATGTTCAAGCCCACCAAGGACGCGACAGACGAATACGCCGTCATGGTCGACACCCGCGATCCGCTGGAGGTTGGCGAAGGGGCGGCGTCCGTGGAAAACCATGAGTATGTGAATAGCTGGAAAGCAAAGGACTGATCCGATGAAACGCATCCTGCTTACCGCCGCCGCCCTGACGCTCGTCACGCCCGTGGCTACGGCCGCGCAGGATTTCGAGGCTTCGAACGATGGCGTGACCATCCAGGAATGGACCGTCCCTTACGAGAAATCCCGCCCGCGCGACCCCTTTGCGGCCAGCGCGGACGAGGTCTGGTTCGTCGGACAGCGCACCGGCTATCTGGCCAGCCTGAACACCGGAACCGGCGAATTCGAGCAGGTGGACCTGGGCGAGGGCGCCGGGCCGCATAACCTTGTCGTCGCAGAGGATGGCGGCGTCTGGTACGCCGGCAACCGCCGCGCCCATGTCGGCCGCTACGACCCGGAGAGCGGCGAGATCGAGAAAGTCGCCATGCCGGACGAAGCGGCGCGCGACCCGCACACTCTGATCTTCGATGACGCCGGCGATGTCTGGTTCACCGTTCAGGGCGGCAACAAAATCGGCAAGCTGACCGTCGCGGACCGGGGCGTCCAGCTGATCGACGTCCCCACGGAAGGCGCGCGTCCCTATGGCATCAAGACCGCGCCGGACGGCACGGTCTGGGTCGCCCTGTTCGGCACGCACAAGCTGGCCTCCATCGACCCCGAGACCATGGCCCTGACAGAGCATGACCTGCCGCGCGAGGAGGCCCGCCCCCGCCGTCTGGAAGTCACCGATGACGGCCGCGTCTGGTATGGCGATTACGCTGGCGGGAAGCTCGGCGTCCTCAACCCGGACAGCGGCGAATTCACCGAATGGGACCTGCCCTCCGGCGCGGAATCCCGCCCCTATGGCACGGCGATGGACGCCGACGGCAATATCTGGGTGTTCGAGACCGGCGTGGAGCCGAACCGTCTGGTCGGCTTTAATCCCGAAACTGAAGAGTTCTTCGCTTCGGTCGAGGTTCCTTCCGGCGGCGGCACGGTGCGCCACACGCATTATCACGCCCCGACGGACACGATCTGGTTCGGCGCGGACACCAACACGATTGGCCGCGTCACCTTTGACTAGGACAATCTTTCTCACGGCGTTGCTCACGCCCGGGCTGGCCTTTGCCTTTCCGGACGGCGCGCCGTGGGATGCTCTCGCCAATCCGGGCGAGGCCTGCGCCCAGTGCCATTTCGGCGAGGACCCGGTGGAAGAGTCTCCAGCTCTGAGCCTGTCCGGGCTGGAGGGCGGCGCGGTTGCGGGCGAGACCTATCTCGTCAGCCTCAGCTTCGCTCCTCAAGACGCGGAAATTGTAGGATTTCTCGCCAGCATGCGGAATCAGGATGAGGGCGCCGCGGGCGTAATATCGTCTGATAATGAGCGCGTTGAGGGCAGTGACGCCGCGGCCCGCTCCACGCTGGAGGGCGCCGCGCTCGAAAATGGCGTGGCGGAGTGGTCGTTCCACTGGCGCGCCCCGTATGCGCCCGGACCTGTGACTCTCAGCGTAGCGGCCAATGCGGGGAACGGCGACGCCTCACAATTTGGCGATATGGTTCACCTGAAAAGTATCGATCTGGACGTTCAGAAAAAATAAGGGCGGCGGACCTTGAGGTCTGCCGCCCTTGCTGGCTGTTGCGGGGGAATCCGCAGCTTAGTTGTCTTGCATGGCCTCGATGTCATCGTGGAGGGCGTCAAGACGGCGTTCGCGCTCGTTCAGCCGGCGCTCACGTTCTTCCAGGGCCTGTTCCCGCGCCTCCATGCGCCGCTCCATGGCGTCTAGACGGCGCTCCATTTCCTCGGTCATGCGGGCCAGGGCCAGTTCACGCTGCTCGGCGGCGCCTTGCAGATGCGGGCCGCCGGTCGCCTCCAGACGTTCCAGCGCCTGCTCGCGGCGCTCATGGGCCTTTTCCATGCGCAGGCGGACCCGCTCCATGTGCGGCTCCATCTCTTCCATGCGCTTCATGGCGATTTCGATGCGCTTTTCGGCGTGTTCCGGCAGGCCCTCGCTGGAAAAGCGATAGGCGTAGACATGGCGGTCGCCATCTTTGCGTGCGCGTTCGATATCGGCGCGGGCGCGCGCCATATCCTCTTCAGCTTCTTCCATGGCGCGCTGAATCTCGATGCGGATTTCGCCTTCATCGAAGTCCTCAACTTCAGCCATTGCGCTGGCGACTTCACGCTCGATTTCGTCGAAATCTATGGCATCGACCTCGGCTCTGGCCGCCGCAATTTCGCGTTCGATTTCTGCGTGATCAATGGACTCCGCCGCCGCCATCGCGGCTTCGATTTCCGCATCCACGCGGGCGCGGTCCCACTGAACGGCCTCGCCATCCACGGTCACGTCCCATTCGCCGCCGTCCTCATTGCGCATCACGATCACGCGGTCGCCATCATCGATCCGGCGAACCGTGACCTCTTTGGCGTTGTCCAGATCAATCACGCGGGCATGGGCTTCGTCATCGACCACGACGACCCTGTCACGGGGAGCGGTGCTTTTAAGGCGCTCCACATGCACCCGGCGCTCTACGCGCGGGGCTTCCGGCGCGCCTTCCAGCCGGCTCTCAAATTCCGGCTGGCCGGTATCGGGATCAACAAAGCGGGCTTCGGGCGTGGCCTGGGCGAAGGCGTAGCCGCCGGCGGCCATTCCGGCGCAAAGCGCGGCTGCGGAAACGAGTTTTTTCATGGCGGACAAAGCTCCCCAAATCTCCTGAATTACTTGTCCAAGAGTGCGGGAGAGGGCCTTGAACCGGCAAGTTAATTCGCCGCCATCTTGCCGAAACCTTACGGTAAGTAAGGCTAGGGAGAGCGAATAGACATCGGCCTGCGGCTCGGATAGACACCCGCATCGAACCACCGGCGGCCAAGGGCCATCCTGCCTTGCTCTTCAACAGCCCCGTCTATCTGTTCCTTTTCCTGCCCGCTGCGGTTCTCGGCTATTACGCCGCGCGCCGGTTCGCGGGGCTGGGCGCCGCCGTTATCGTGCTGCTGGCCGCCTCGCTGTTCTTCTATGGCTACTGGAAACCGGTCTATCTGCTGCTTCTTGGCGGCTCGATCCTGGTGAATTTCTATCTTGCCCGGCCTGTCGCACAGGCGGAAAAACCGGCGCGGCGATGGTGGCTGACCGCCGCGATAGTCTTCAATCTGGGACTGCTGGGCGTTTTCAAATACGCCGGATTTTTCCTCGACTCGGTGGATATGGCCGCGCCGGGGGAATTCCCTTCCGTCGAAATCGTCCTGCCGCTGGCCATATCCTTCTTCACATTCCAGCAGATCGCCTATCAGGTGGACGCTTATAAGGGGCTGGTGACGCCGGCCTCGCTGCCGCGATACGCCCTGTTCGTGTCGTTTTTCCCGCAGCTTATCGCGGGGCCGATTGTCCATCATAAGGAGATGATGCCGCAATTCGGCGCGCAAACGCGCCGCGGCGAGACGCTGACCAATTTCCAGGTGGGGCTTTTCATCCTGATTATCGGCCTCGCCAAGAAGGTGATCCTGGCCGATGGCGCCGCGGAATACGCCTCGCCCGCTTTTGCGCAGGCCGAACGCGGCGCGCAGGTCGAGTTCTTCCGGGCCTGGATCGGGGCGCTTTGCTATTCGGGACAGATCTATTTCGACTTCTCGGGCTATTCGGATATGGCCGTCGGGGCGGCGCGTCTGTTCGGAATCCGCCTGCCCACGAACTTCTTTTCGCCCTACAAGGCGACCTCTATCGCCGATTTCTGGCGCCGCTGGCACATCACTTTGTCGCGGTTTCTGCGCGACTATCTGTACATTCCGCTGGGCGGAAACCGGCGCGGGCAGGTGCGCCGATACGCCAATCTGATGACCACAATGCTCCTGGGCGGGCTCTGGCACGGGGCGGGTTGGACATTCGTTTTCTGGGGTTTCCTGCACGGTTTCTACCTGGTTCTGAACCATTTCTGGGACTGGTTGAGGCGAAAAGCGCCGGTTCTGGCCGCGGGAGAGGGGCATTTCGCGCGCAAATTCGCCGCCTGGACGGTCACAATGCTGGCGGTAATCGTCGCCTGGGTCTTCTTCCGCGCGGAAAGTTTTGGCGGCGCCATGACCATGCTGCAGGGCATGACAGGCCAGAACGGCGCGGTTCTTCATCCCTCCGTGGCGCGCATGTTCGACCCGTCAGGCCTCCTTTCGGGGCTGGGCGTCAGGGTTGGCGGCCGCGGATTGCCGGCCGCGGAGTTCATTCCGGGGCTGGTCTATGCCGTGGCGATGCTGCTGATCGCTGCGCTGGCGCCGAACATTTATCAGATCACCCGCGCCAATCAGCCGACAATCGATTACCCTCAGCACGCGCGCGACACCCGCGCGCCGCTCTGGCGGCCGACCATTGTCTGGGGCGTGTTCGCGGGCGCTGTCGCCATGCTGGCCGTCGCGAAAGTTTTCAGCGCCGCGCCGTCCGAATTTCTCTATTTTCAGTTCTGACCGATGCGCTTTTTTATCGCCTTCCTGCTCAGTTTCGCCGTCCTCATGGGGCTGGCGCATTTCACATGGGGCAAGATTCTGCCGCCGCCGCCCGAACTCGACTGGGTTCTGGCGCTGGAGGACAACAAGTGGGGCGCGGCGGAAGCCGCTTCATCGCCGCGCATTCTCATTATCGGCGGCTCGGAGGCGCATTACGGGCTGTCGGCGGAAATATTTGAACGCGAAACCGGGCTTCCGGCTTTCAATCTGGGCACCCATGCGGGGCTTTCCTGGCGCACCCATTACCTGAACACGAAGCGGCTTCTGCGTTCTGGCGACATCGTGGTCTTTTCGGTCAATTACGTGCGCCTGATGGCGGACGATCCGCGCGATCTGGAGGTCCGCTACTGGCGCGAACGCGACCCCGCCAGCGTGTTCGAGTTTCCGGTCCGCTACTGGCCCGTTTTCATGGGCGGCGACTTGCTGGGCGAAGGGTTGAAATCACTTGGCTATCCGCCGGGCAAGGGCTGGCTGCGACGGGCGGATGCGATTTCCCCCCGCGGCGACGAGACGGCCAATATGCTGGAAGGGAAGCGATCGGCGCAGGACCTCAGCCGCCTTCGCAGGACCGGCATCACCCCGCCCTTCAAGGGGGAGGCGCCCGGGCTGGCGGAAATCCTGAAGCTGAAACAGGCGGTCGAAGCCAGGGGCGGGCGATTCTATGTGGTGTTTCCGGGTCAGCTCGACCGGCCGCGCTTTCATGACCGGCCAGCCTATGAAGGAAACTTTCAGGCGGTTGAAACGCTGTTCCGGGACCGCGACATAGAAATTCTGAATGATATGGAGTCCGCGCTCCTGCCGATCGAATTGATGTACGATACGGTATATCACCCCACCGGCGCCGGCCGCGCCCGCATCAGCACGCCCGCCGCGAAAACGCTCGCCCGGGATCTGAAGGCCGAAGGCGTCATGACACGAGATACGATGGAGAGTTCTTCTTGAAATTCGCCAGCCTGCCCAACGAAACCCGCGACGGAAAGCTGACCCTGGTTTCCCGCGACCTGAAACACGCCGTCGACGCCAGCGATATCGCCCCGACGCTGCAAGCGGCGCTGGAGGACTGGGACGCCCTGACGCCCAAACTCCAGGCCCGCTATGACGAATTGAATGAAGGCAAGGCCAGCGGCGCGTTCGCATTCGATCAGGAAAAGGCGCTGTCGCCGCTGCCGCGCGCCTATCAGTGGGCTGACGGATCGGCCTATATCAACCATGTGGAGCTGGTCCGGAAGGCCCGCGGGGCCGAGGTGCCGGAGAGCTTCTACGACGATCCGCTGATGTATCAGGGCGGCTCCGACGCCTTCCTGACGCCGCGCGGCGATATTCCGCTGGGCGATGAGGCCTGGGGCTGCGATTTCGAGGCGGAGATTGCCGTGATCACCGGCGATGCGCCGATGGGCACCAGCCCGGAAGAGGCCAAGGATACGATCCGCCTGGTCATGCTGGTCAATGACGTGTCGCTGCGCGGCCTGATCCCGGGCGAGCTGGCCAAGGGCTTCGGCTTCTTCCAGTCCAAGCCGCCGACGGCGTTCTCGCCGGTCGCGGTGACGCCGGACGAGCTGGGCGGCGCCTGGGACGGCGCCGCGCTGCGGCGTCCGCTGGTTTCCACCTATAACGGCGAGAAATTCGGCGAGCCGGATGCGGGCACGGACATCACGTTCGATTTCGCGCGCCTGGTGAGCCACCTGGCCAAGACGCGCCCCGTCACGGCGGGTACGATTGTCGGCTCCGGCACGATTTCCAACAAGGACCCGGACGGCAGTCCGGGGCGCCCGGTCTCTGAAGGCGGGAAGGGCTATAGCTGCATCGCCGAAGTACGCATGGTCGAGAAAATTCAGACCGGCGACTTCAAGACCGGCTTTATGAAATACGGCGACACGGTCAGCGTCGACATGTTTGACGACGATGGAAAATCCATCTTCGGAACCATCGAAAATACCGTGGTGAAGCCCTAAGCGGCTGACCGGCCTCTAGTTCGCGCGGCGATCGGTCGACATGTCGTACCGGTCGCCGTGGAACCGGCCGAAAATATCGCCCACCTGCGGGTGCCGCACCGGCTTGCCGCTCTCGTCCGGCAGTAGGTTCTGCTCGGAAACATAGGCCTCGTAGGTGGTGTCTTCGTTTTCGGCCAGCAGCTTGTAATAAGGTTGTTCCTTGGCCGGACGGATGTCTTCCGGAATGGATTCCCACCACTCTTCGGAATTGGCGAATTCCGGATCGACGTCATAGATGACGCCCCGAAAAGGGAATACCCGGTGCCGGACAACCTGTCCGAGAGAGAATTTGGCTTCGCGCTGCATATTTTCTGAGATAGCCGATTGGTTTCGCGGGGCAAGAGCTTGGCTCTGCGCGGCGAACCGGATTACAGTAAATTCAAACTGTGGAAAACGCGCTTTGGCTGCGCGCCTTTAACTGGCGACCCGCTGCGCAAACAAGAACTGGTGCGCCATGTCCAACGGCGAAACCGCTCCTGCCAGACGGCAGGGCAGCGGGCGCCGCCGCAACCGGCCCCAAAAGGGGAACGGCTTGTGCGGCGCCATCGATCTGGGAACGAATAATTGCCGCCTGCTGGTGGCGCGGCCCACCCGCGACGGGTTCAAGATTGTCGACGCCTATTCCCGCATCGTGCGGCTGGGCGAAGGTCTGGGGCGGACGGGGGAATTGTCGCCCGTCGCCATGGACCGCTCTATCGAGGCGCTGAAAGTGTGCGCGGAGAAGCTGGCCCGCCGGAATGTCGGTAAAATCCGCTGTATCGCGACACAGGCCTGCCGATCCGCCACGAATGGCGAGGACTTTCTTGGCCGGGTGAAGAATGAAACCGGCCTGCGGTTTGACCTGATTACGGCCCGGGAGGAGGCGCGGCTGGCGGCGCTTGGCTGTCTCAACCTGATCGACCGGGAAATTGATATCTGCATGGTCGTGGATATTGGCGGCGGTTCGACCGAGCTGAGCTTCATTGACGTGAAAGAGCTGAAGCGCAGGGAAGAAACCCAGAAATACGCGCCGCCCCCGATCCGCGCCTGGAGCACGATGCCGCTGGGCGTGGTGACGCTGGCCGAAAACCATCCCGAACCGGATGAGCGCGGACCGTGGTTCGATACAATGAAGGCCGCCGCACGCGAACATATCGACAAGATCGACGGCCTTGAGCCGTTCCGTGAGGCGTTCGCGGCGGGGCGCGCACAGATCATCGGCACGTCGGGCACGGTGACCAGCGTCGCGGGCGTGCATCTGAAGCTGCCGGTTTACCAGCGATCCCGCGTTGACGGGATATGGCTGGGCGATGCGGATGCGCGTAATGCCGTCCGCCATTTGCTGAATCAGACCCCTGAAGAGCGCGCGCAGGAGCCCTGTATCGGGCCGGAACGCGCCGATCTGGTGCTGGCCGGCTGCGCGATTTTCGAGGCGGTCATGGACGCCTGGCCCGCCGAACGCCTGCGCGTGGCGGACCGGGGGCTGCGCGAAGGCGTGCTTTACGGCCTGATGGGGCGCTACGCGACCAAGCGCCGCCGGCGCCGGTCGCGCCGGGGAGGGCGTCCGGCATGAGCGATGACGAAGAACGCCGCCGCCGCCGCTCCGGCCCGGTCAAGAAAGGTCAGCCGCGGCGCGGCCTGACCAAGCGGGTGAAAACCGCAAAGGGGCGGAAATCCTCATCCACGCGCTGGCTGCAGCGTCAGCTGAACGATCCCTATGTCGAGCAGGCGCGGGCCATGGGCTATCGCAGCCGCGCGGCTTTCAAGCTGATCGAGCTGGACGACAAGTTCGAACTGATCCGCAAGGGCATGCGCGTGGCCGATCTTGGCGCGGCGCCCGGCGGCTGGACGCAGGTGGCGCTGGAGCGCGGGGCCTCCCGCGTTGTCGGAATCGATCTGCTGGCCATCGACCCCATCCCGGGGGCGGAGCTGCTGGAGCTGGACTTCACCGAAGAGGGCGCGGACGAAGCGGTGAAGGCCGCGCTGGGCGGGGAGGCGGATCTTGTGGTCTCCGATCTGGCGCCCTGGACCACGGGGCACAAGGCGACTGACCACTTGAAAATTATCGCGCTGGTCGAAGTTGCCGCGCATTTCGCGTTCGATGTCTTGGCGCCCGGCGGCGCCTTTGTCGCCAAGGTCTTCCAGGGCGGGACCGAGCAGGAATTGCTGAAAGAGCTTCGCGGAAGGTTCGAGAAGGTGAAGCACGCCAAGCCGGACGCCAGCCGCTCGGAGTCGGCGGAAATCTATCTGGTGGCGCAGGGCTTCAAGGGCTGAGGCCCGCCCGGCGCGTTGCGCCGGTCACAGTTTGCGGCGCCTGCGCGCCTTGTCTCATCTCAAAAACCTGTTAAAGCGGCCCCGCAAGAGACAAGGAGGCGCCCGATGGAGATTCGGGAAGGTGTCACGTTTGACGACGTGCTCTTGCAACCCCAGAAAAGCGACGTCATGCCCGCGCAGGCGGACACGTCCACGCGTCTGACGCGCGAGATCAATCTGAACATTCCGCTGCTGTCCGCGGCGATGGACACGGTGACCGAGGCCGAACTGGCGATTGCCATGGCGCAGGCCGGCGGCATTGGCGTGATCCACCGCAACCTTTCGCTGGAAGAGCAGGCGGAAGAGGTCCGCAAGGTGAAGCGGTTCGAATCCGGGATGGTGGTCAATCCGGTCACGATCTCGCCGAACGCCACGCTGCGCGATCTGCAGATGCTGATGGCGCAATACAAGATTTCCGGCATCCCGGTCGTGGAGCCCACAGGTTCGGGCGAGCCCGGCAAGCTGATCGGCATCGTGACCAACCGCGACGTTCGCTTTGCCGAAGATCCGAACGAGAAAGTCGCCGATCTGATGACCCGCGAGGTCGTCACGGTTCGCGAAGGCACCAGTCAGGAAGAGGCGCAGCGCCTTCTCCACAAGAACCGCATAGAGCGCCTGCTGGTGGTTGATGATGCGGACCGCTGCATTGGCCTGCTGACCGTCAAGGACATGGAAAAGGCCAGCGCCTTCCCCCTGGCCGCCAAGGACGCCCAGCGTCGCCTGCTGGTCGCCGCCGCCTCAACGGTGGGCGATGCCGGCTATGAGCGCGCGCAGGCCCTGATGGATGCGGGCGTGGACGCCGTGGTGATCGATACCGCGCACGGTCATTCCAACGCCGTCCTGGAGGCCGTGGAGCGCGTGAAGAAACTGTCCAACCGGGTTCAGGTCATTGCCGGCAATGTCGCCACCGAAGGCGGCGCCAAGGCGCTGATCGACGCCGGGGCGGACGCCATCAAGGTCGGCATCGGGCCGGGCTCTATCTGCACCACCCGAATGGTGGCGGGCGTCGGCGTGCCGCAGCTGACCGCGATCGAAGGCGCGACCAAGGCGGCGCATGCGGCCGATATTCCGATTATCGCCGATGGCGGCGTGAAATATTCCGGCGACGTCGCCAAGGCGCTGGCCGCCGGGGCGGAGACGGTGATGATCGGCTCCCTCATGGCGGGGACGGAAGAAGCGCCGGGCGAGGTCTTCCTCTATCAGGGCCGGTCCTACAAATCCTATCGCGGCATGGGCTCTGTGGGCGCGATGGCGCGCGGTTCCGCCGACCGTTACTTCCAGAAGGAAGTCACCGACCAGATGAAGCTGGTGCCCGAAGGCGTCGAAGGACGCGTTCCCTATAAAGGCCCCGTTGCCCCGATTATCCACCAGCTGGTGGGCGGTGTGCGCGCGGCCATGGGCTATACAGGCTCCCGCACGCTGGCTGATTTCCGGAAAAACGCGGTGTTCATCAAGATCACCAATGCGGGCTTGAAGGAAAGCCACGTGCATGACGTGATGATCACGCGGGAAGCGCCGAACTATCCGAGCCCCGGCTAGGGATGGCTGAATGCGACCGCCTCTATCTGCTGACCGCGCCGTTCGAGGACGGGCCGGACGGCCCGTGGTTCTGTTTCGATTGCGCGGCGGTGGAAGGCGCGCTTCTGGCGTCGCCGCACTGGGCGGATCGTGTGGAGATTCACCGCCTGGCCTGGCCGCGTCCGCGCGCGGAAATCGTCGCGATCCTGGGCGAGGGCGCGCAGGACCTGCCCGCGCTGGTGCTTGCCGACGGAGCGGAGACGGCGGAAGCTGTGCTTGAAGCCAACGGGATGCGGTTCCTGACCGACCCCCGGGCCATCACGCGTTATCTGACGGACCGGCACGGCGGGGCCGCGCCGCATCCTTAAAACGGGGAGACTTACGTCATGCCAGCAGCTCATCTGGTGCTTTTCCTGAGCGTTGTCGCTCACGTTCTTCTGGTTTTCTTCCTGGGCTTCCGCATGGCCGCGGCGCGCTACAGCGCCGCCAAAAAGGGCGAGGTCGATCTGGAGCGCATGGCCATAGATCACACGGTCTGGCCGACGCCGGTGCGTAAGATATCCAATGCCTACATGAACCAGTTCGAGATGCCGGTGCTGTTCTACGCGGCGGTTCTCTTCGCGTTCACGATTGGCGGCGCGGGGTGGCTGATGGCGATCCTCGGGTGCGTCTATGTGCTGATCCGCTATGTTCACGCATTCGTTCATATCGGGCGGAACGTGGTGATCCTGCGTTTCCAGGTCTTCATACTCAGCGCCATCGTGCTGCTGGTCATGTGGGGCTATCTGACCGGTCACGCGGTGGGGAGTTACCTGGCCGTTGCGTGAGGCGGGCCGCATAGCCGCCGCGATCGAGGTTCTGGAGGACGTCGAAGCGCGCCACAGGCCGGTTAGCGAGGCGCTCCGCGACTGGGGCAAGAGCCACCGCTTTGCCGGGTCGGGCGACCGGGCGGCGATTGGCAATATCGTTTATGACGCGATGCGGATGCGCGCCTCCATTGCCTGGCGCATGGGGGCGGAAACGCCGCGCGCGCTGGCGCTGGGCGCCATGGCGTTCGGCTGGGGCTGGGACAAGGCGAAATTCGCCAGCGCCTTCGCCGATGACGAGCACGCCCCGGACCCCATGAGCGAATCCGAGCAAGTCGCTATCGTAAAAAGCCTCGACGGCGCGCCGGACTGGGTGAGGGCCGATATTCCTGATTGGTGCGAAGAGTCGTTCCAGGCCAATTTCGACGAGGAATGGGTGGCCGAGGGCGCAGCGCTGGCGCAACGTCCGCCGCTGGACCTGCGCGTGAACACGTTGACGGCTGACCGCGACAAGGCCGCAAAGGCCCTTCGCAAAACGCCGCAGAAGGCGCCGATCTGCCCGACCGGCCTCCGCTACCCGGCCGGCGAGGGCGCCTCCCGCACGCCGAACGTGACGCCCGAAAGCGCCTATCAGAAGGGCTGGATCGAGGTGCAGGACGAAGGCAGCCAGATTGCCGCGCTGCTGGTCGGGGCCAAGGAAGGCGAACAGATCCTGGATTATTGCGCGGGGGCGGGGGGCAAGACGCTGGCCATGGCGGCGGCTATGGAAAACAAGGGCCAGATCTACGCCTATGACGCGGATATCAACCGCCTGGCGCCGATTCATGACCGGCTGGTCCGGGCGAAGGTACGCAATGTCCAGGTGCGCGATCCCAAGCCCGGCGTGCTGGATGACCTGAAAGGCAGGATGGACCGGGTGGTGCTGGATGCGCCCTGCACGGGCTCAGGCGTCTGGCGGCGTCACCCGGACGCGAAATGGCGTCTGACGCCGGAAGCCCTGGCGCGCCGCCAGAGCGAGCAGGTTCAGGTGCTGAGCGAGGCGAAGGATTACGTCAAGAAAGGCGGCTTTCTCGTCTATATCACCTGCTCGGTCTTCCCGGAGGAGAACGAGGACCGGATCGAGGATTTCCTGCTCTCCAACGGCGATTTCGAACTCGTCTCCGTGGGCGAGGTCTGGCAGGACATTTTCGGTTTCGACAAGCCCAAGCCCTGGTCGGCCGATTTCAACTCGGTGACGCTGACGCCCGCCTCCACGGGGACGGACGGCTTCTTCGTCGCCGCGCTTCAGAGAACAGGATAGATGACCACCATTCAGGAACAACATGAACGCGCCCTGATCGTCGATTTCGGCAGCCAGGTGACCCAGCTGATCGCCCGGCGCCTGCGGGAGAGCGGCGTCTATTGCGAAATCCACCCCTTCAACAAGGTGGACGGAGCGTTCCTGAGCGCGTTCAGCCCGAAATGCGTGATCCTGTCCGGCGGTCCGGCCAGCGTGACGGGCGAGGGAACGCCGCGGGCCACGAAAGAGGTCTTCGATCTGGGCGTGCCGGTGCTGGGCATCTGCTATGGCGAGCAGACCATGGTGAACCAGCTTGGCGGCGAGGTGACGCCCGCCAATGAGCGCGAATTCGGCCGCGCCGATATCGAGATCGTCGCCGATACCCCGCTGTTCGAGGGCTTTGGCGGACCGGGCACGGAGGAGCGCGTCTGGATGAGTCACGGCGACCGCGTCCACGCCATCCCGGAAGGCTTCGAAGTCATCGCCAAGACGCAGAACGCGCCGTTCGCCGCCATCGCGGACGAGAGCCGGCAGTTCTATGGCGTCCAGTTCCACCCGGAGGTCAGCCACACCCCGCGCGGCGCGGCGTTGCTCAAGAACTTCACTCACGCCATCGCCGGCATGAAGGGCGACTGGTCCATGGCGGCCTTCAAAGAAGAAGAGATCGCCAAGGTCCGTGAGCAGGTGGGCGACGGCAAGGTGATCTGCGGCCTGTCAGGCGGCGTCGATTCCTCGGTCGTGGCGGTGCTGCTGCACGAGGCGCTGGGCGATCAGCTGACCTGCGTCTTCGTCGATACCGGCCTGTTGCGTAAGGGCGAGGCCAAGCAGGTCGTCGACCTGTTCCGCGGCCACTACAACATCCCGCTGGTCCACGCCGATGAGGGCGATCTGTTCCTCGGCAAGCTGGATGGCGTCAGCGATCCGGAGAAGAAGCGCAAGATCATCGGCGGCACGTTTATCGAGGTATTCGAGCGCGAGGCCGCCAGGATCGGCGGCGCGGAATTCCTGGCCCAGGGCACGCTCTATCCGGACGTGATCGAGAGCGTCTCCGCCACCGGCGGCCCGTCCGTCACCATCAAGTCCCACCACAATGTCGGCGGTCTGCCCGAGCGCATGAACATGAAGCTGGTGGAGCCGGTGCGCGAGCTGTTCAAGGACGAGGTGAGGGCGCTGGGGCGCGAGCTGGGCCTGCCCGAGGCCTTCGTCCAGCGCCACCCCTTCCCGGGGCCGGGCCTGGCCATCCGCATTCCCGGCGAGATCACGCCGGACAAGGTCGCGATCCTGCAGGAAGCCGACGCCATCTATCTGGAGGAGATCCGCAAGGCCGGCCTCTATGACGAGATCTGGCAGGCCTTCGCCGTGCTGCTGCCGGTTAACACGGTCGGCGTGATGGGCGACGAGCGCACCTACGAGGCCGTGCTGGCCCTGCGCGCCGTCACCTCCCGCGACGGCATGACGGCGGACTATTATCCCTTCGACCACGACTTCCTCGGCCGCACCGCCACGCGCATCATCAATGAAGTGCGCGGCGTGAACCGCGTCGTCTATGACGTGACATCCAAGCCGCCGGGCACGATCGAGTGGGAATAGGGAATGCGCTGTAGATGCCGAAGAAGTCGAAACAAACTCGGACAGTTGCTGAAGCTATGAAACAGGTCCAGCGTGCTGCGGCTGATCGGAAGCGAGTACGCGAAAAGCATGAGGCTGAGGTTGCTGCGCGCGTTCCTGGCGAGGGCTACGAACCTTGCATTGTCAGTTTTATCGATGTGCTTGGCTTCCGCGACTTGCTTACCACTCGCCACGCTCATGATATACGCGATACTTTGCTTCAGCTACGAGAGTTCACTGCTCCCAGTGAGCTAACCGGTTTGCGTAGGATCAAGGATGCACGATTGTCCAGTCGTGCCTTCGTAGATTCGGTTTCAGACGCAGTGGTAAGAGTGCGTGTTTTCGAAACAGAGTACAACGACGGGGCATTTTTTCACGAACTCCTCGACCTACTGCATGCTCAAGTACAATGTGTTGCATATGGAGTTGTAATTCGGGCTGGCCTCACAATCGGTGATGCCCATGTCGGGCTTGGCGGTGAGGGGCCGGTATTCGGCCCGGCTATGGTTCGCGCATTTGAAATCGAGACTCACGAAGCGATTTACCCTCGGGTCGTCATCGATGAATCTGCCTATCAGCGCTTTCGCTCAGATCCTCGGCTACATAAAGAGGACCATGACGTTGAGGAGGAAGCTAATTACGTAGATCGATTGCTCCGTCTTGATGCTGATGGCTCGCGCTTCATAGATTATCTCTCTGCGAGCGAGTCTGAATTTGATGACCCGCCCAGTTATTTCATGTTTCTAGAACAGCACGCCAAATTAATTCGGGAAAAACTTACCACCACCCGCGGCCGCGCCCGTAAAAAGTTCATGTGGCTGGCCGACTACCATAATATGGTAATCACGGAAATACTGGCCAAGTTCGAGGATGGGCAGCGTTCTGCTGAGACTTTTGAGGCGGAATGGGAAGCTGATCCGATGACATTCCTTCGTGCTATAATTGTTGAGAGCCACCGTTCTTTTCTGCAACTGAGTTTGCGTTTTATTAAATTAAATAGCTACGCTTTGTGGAGGCGTTGCAAATTATTATTAAAATAATTCTCAATATTGATAGACGATGCTATTAACCAAGAAGGTTAGCGCTTCATTCTGGGCACCGGATCGTCGGCACATCACGCTTTGGCGCTATGTGCGCAAGCGGAACGAGGTGCGGGCCGGGGCGCGGGGTCGATGTCGAACATGCTGCGCCGGTCGTTCGGGGCGAGCAGTATCGCCGGCTTCTGGCGGCACTGGAATCCGATCTGGGGCTATGGGCTGTCGCGCTTCGTCAATCAGCCGATGAACCGGGTGCTGCCGGCCTCGCTGGCAGTGGTTGTGACCTTCGTGGTCAGCGGGCTGATCCATGACGCCGTCATCATGGCCCTGCGCGGCGAGCCGGCCTTCATTTTCATGAGCTGGTTCTTCTTCCTGTCGCTTGGCGTGGTGGCGGGCGAGGCCTTCCGCTGGAATTTCGGACGCCGGCCCTGGCTGTTCCGGGCGTTGATCGTGGCGAGCTATCTCGGCGCGGCCCCGGCGCTGTCAATCCAGTTGCGGCGGGCGCTGGCCTTTTGAAGGGGCACCGCCCGCCACTCTGTTTAACTAAAAGCTGACTCTGAAACTTTCCCGTGTGTAAGCTGTCCTCCTCCAACATTCGGACCTGGGGGAGGGCGATGCGGTTTTTCCGGCCGGGTGGAAATCTGACAGGGTGGCGGCGTTTCGGCTTTGAGGTGGCGATCATCGTGATCGGCGTCGGCATTGCCCTGGTCGCCAACCAGTGGGCGACACGCGCCGTGCAGATCAAGGAAACGCGCCAGGCGCTCGACGCTGTCGAGACCGATCTCATCAAGTTGCTTGCCTTTGCTTCGGAGCGCATGGCCATTGAACCCTGCCGGGTAGAGCAGGTTGAGTTTATCGCCGGGCGGTTGAAGGCCGGTGAGGGAGAGTGGATTCCCCGGATGCCGGACGGTCTCCAGGCGCCGGGTGGTCCGATGATCCTGCAAACCCCCGTGCGTACGCCCATCCGGAACCTGTCCGCGGAATCGTGGAAAGCCCTGCTTGCCAGCGAAACCGCCCTCTACATGGATCGCGGCAAATTCATCGAACTGAGCGCAATTTTCGATGTGGCGGTTGAAATCCGGGACCTGCAGACTCAGGCGCTGGTTCTGAAAGGCCGGCTGGCCCATCTCGGCATGCCCGGCCCGATGGACGCCGATGCGCGCCGCGACGCCTATGCCCTGCTGGGCGAATACGCCGCAATCGAAGGGCTGATCACGGTTCACGCCAGCCAGATGATGCAGTCTTTGACGTCGTTCGATTATCAGTATGACGGCCGGTTGCCGTTCAGCGCGCCTGACGAAATTGATTCAGACCTTTTTGGCGCCGTGAATCGCCGTGTTTACGGCGATTGCGTCGACATATCGAAGTTCCAGCCCATGGCGGACCAGGTCGAGGCTGTGTACGGGGTCAAGATCGATCTGAGCGAGGCGGAGTCTGACGCGCCATGATCCTGCGCCGCCTTGCAACCGCGTTGCGCAAGCAGGATTGGGTCACCGTCCTGATCGAAACGCTGATCGTGGTGCTTGGCGTCTTCCTCGGCATACAGCTCGGCAACTGGAACGAGGCGCGGGCCGAGCGGGCGCGCGGAGAACAACTGGTCGAGCGCCTGTACGAGGAACTGACCACGTCGCTGGAGACGGAGCAGGCCTGCACTGTCCGGATGGAAAATTACTTCGCGACCGCGCGCGACGCTTCTGAAATGTTGCGCACGGGTGAGCTGGGCGAGGGCGGTGAAGCGGCGTTTCGCGAACAATTTCTGAAGATCGGTCCGTGGACCGATCTATGCATCATCCGCTCAACGCTGGATGAGCTTCAGAGCGGACGCATCGCCCTTGTGCGCGATGAGCGCCTAAAGCGCCTGATCCTCCAGTTTCATGAGGACGTGGATGGCGTCGATACATCCATGGCCAATCTTGGATCTGTCACGATGGATACGATGCAGGTCCTCTCCGGCGAGCTGGATTATGCCTGGAGTGGAGAGACACGCCGTCTGGTCACCCCGTTCGAGGATATGTCCGCAAACCCGGCGGTGGTCAGAAACACGGAAACGATGACTCTCGTACTGTCCGAGCAGCTTCGGTATCACAGATGGTTCGACGTCAAGCTGCGCGCCATGCAGCAGGCCCTGGCGGAATATCTCGGGAAGGACGCAAGGGAGGGCGGCTCATGATCCTAAAGCGCCTTGCGGCCGCGACCCAAGTGCTTCAGGTCGGCAAGAACCACCTCGTCAATGACGTGATGCGGCTGGTCGAACAGGCCGGCGCCATTCTCGCCGAGAGCGAGACAGAGCAGTCATGATCCTCTGCTGTTTTTGAAGTCGTTCAGAAACTCATCGGGTCTACCGCATATTTGAGAATGATAATCACTTGCGAGTCATCCGGGCCTCGGCTATCAGGCCCGGGAACTGACTTCCAAGGGGTAGATTGTGACCAAGAAAATCTGGCTGGCCGGCATTGCTTCGGCGGCAATTTCGAGCACGCCTGCAATCGCGCAGGACGCCGTGGCTGATGAAGCTGAGACGGTCGAAAACGGTGATGTCATCATCGTTGTAGGCGAAACGACGAACGTCCTGATCGATTCTGATCAGATCGAGAAAACTCAGGCGAACGACCTGGCCGACGTGTTCCGCCAGACGCCGTCTGTCTCGGTTGGCGGATCGCTGGGCATTGCGCAGAAAGTGTACGTGCGGGGGCTCGAAGACACTCTGCTGAATGTCACGGTGGATGGCGCGCCGCAGACCGGCACGCTGTTCCATCACATTGGCCGCGTCCAGATCGAACCGGAACTGCTGAAGCAGGTCGACCTGCAGGCTGGCGCGGGCGAGGCGACAGCCGGTTTTGGCGCGGTTGGCGGGGCCATTCGGTTCCGGACCAAGAGCGCTGACGATCTTCTCAAGCCGGGTCAGCGTTTCGGCGCCATGACCAAGGCCGGCTGGTTCAGCAATGACGGTTACAAGGGCAGCGTGTCCGCCTATGGCAAGCTGAACGACAACTGGGGCGTTCTGGGGTCGCTGGTCTATGTCGACCGCGACAATATGGACGATGGCGATGGCAACACGCTGTTCGGCACCGCGGCGGAGCAGCTTCTGGGCTTTGTGAAGCTGTCGGGCGAGATCGTTCCCGATCATTATCTGTCGGTCAGCTATGAGCATCGCGACGAGGAAGGCGAGTTTGGCGCGCGTCCGAACTGGCCGACTCTGGAAGGCGACATGCTGTTCCCGGCCGACGCGGAGCGCCGCACCGTGGTGGCCAACTATCGCAACACGATCAGCCCCGCGCTGAACATGGATGTGACCGGCTATTTCACCACGTCTGAATTCCAGCAGGACCGCTTTGACCGCTGGGGCAAATACGGCGCGGATATCGAGACCTACGGTTTCGACATCCGCAACACTTCCAATTTCGGCGCGAGCGAGATCATCTATGGCGTGGAGCACCGGAACGATGTCGTGAAGAGCCGGTACCTGGCCGATCAGTCGGTCTGGGGCGGCTGGGCCTGGGACCCGTCAATCGGGTCCTTCGAGGAGAAGGGGGAGCTGTGGGGCGCCTATGTGCAGGGCCACTTCCGTCTGGCTGACCCGGTCCTGATCAGTGTCGGCGGGCGCTATGATTCCTACGATCTGGAACTGGTGACCTATGACGAGCGCTCGGACAGCGAGGGCTTCAGCGGCAATGTCGGCATCCGTTATGACATTACGCCCGCACTGGCCTTCACGGCGGGTCACGGCCAGGCCCTTCGCGGCAAGGAAGTCGGCGACGCCTTCACGCTGGAGAAACGCCCCGGCCGTCTGAGAGTCGATCCGTCGCTTCAGCCCGAACGCGTGGACAATTCTGAAGCCGGTTTGACATACGATAATGGGCAGCTTCGTGCATCCGCGTCCGTGTTCTCGATGGTCATTGACGATGTCATTCTTGACCAGATCGGCGGCGGCGTAGCCCCTGAGGATTCGATTTTCTACGAAAATGTCGGGGAGTTTGAGACGCAGGGCGTGGAATTGCGCCTCGGCTATTCCTGGGAACGCATCTCTGCGGACCTGTTCTATACCTCGTACGATTCAGAGCTGAATGACCGCCCTGTCGAGGGTTATGAGGAAATCGGCCTGGCCAACGCTTCGGGCGATCAGTGGAATCTCAATCTCGGTTGGGGGCCGACGGACCGTATCGATCTGGGCCTGAATGTCCGCGTGGTCGAAGATCTCAATGACATCGACGTGCTTTACCGCGCTGTCGAGATTGGCTGGATCGACGCCCTGCAGCAAGTGGACAAGCCCGGCTACACGGTCGCCGACATCTATGGAGAGTGGCGTCCGCGACAGGTCGAAGGTCTGCGCCTGAATGTGGCTGTCCAGAACCTGTTTGACGAGCAGTATCGCGATCACGCGAGCGTCGCCGACTATAACGCCATCCCTGGATGGGAAGGCGTGGCGGGCCTCTATGAAGCGGGACGCGATATCCGTATCTCGGCCGCATACGAGTTCTGATGCCGGCTGCGGCCTTCCGGAAAGAGAAGCGGCCGAGTATTCGTATTCGGCCGCTTTTCGTGCTCTGGCACCGCTGGTTCGGCATCCTGGCGGCGCTTTGGCTTGCCCTGATGGGGCTGACGGGATCGGCCGTCGTTTATTATGACGAACTCGATGTCTGGCTGAATCAGGACCTCAAGAAGGTCGAAGCACGCGCTGAGCCTGCCAGTGTGGAACTCTGGTTCGCTGCCGCGCGCGATCAGTTTCCGGACCGGTTCATCCGCTTCGTGGACCTGCCGGGCGCGCCTGATGACTCCGTCCGGCTGTCCATGCCGTCCCTGGAGGACGACTCCGAAATCGAAGTCTTCGTCGACCCCTACACGGCGGAGTTGCTGGGGAGCCGAAGCTATGACGCGGCGGGCCTTGGGCCGCGCAACCTGATGAACTTCCTCTACGGGCTTCATCTGGACCTGCATCTTGGGGACTGGATGCTGTGGTTCCTGGGCCTTGTCGCGTTTTTCTGGATTTTCGACCACGCGGTTTCGGTTGTCCTGTCATTCCCGACGGCCAGGAAGTGGGCCGCGAGTTTCCGCGTCCGTTTGCGGAAGGGGCGGCACAAATTCACCTTCGATCTTCACCGGGCGATGGGGCTCTGGCTGTGGCCGGTCACGCTCATGTTCGCTGTCTCCGGCCTCTATTTTAACTGGTACGAGCACGTCGTGGCCGCGGTCGACCGCGTCTCTCGCGTCACGGAGCGCGCCATATTTGCGCTGCCGGCGAATGATGAGGCCGACTTCGCGCCGCAGATCGATTTCGATGAGGCATTTACAATCGCCGGCCGGCTGGAAGGCGCGCCGGAGGTCGACCTGGCGAGCTACAATCCCTGGAAAGCCGCCTATGAACTGCGCGCCCATGATGTGCGGGACATCGATCCGTACGGGCGCCGCATGATCGTGGTCGAGGCCAATAGCGGGAAAGTGCTCAGCGACCGGCATATCACCGAAGGAACCGCGGGCGATGTGTTCCTGGCCTGGCAATATCCGCTGCATTCCGGAAAGGCGTTCGGGGGCATCGGACGCGCGATCCTATTTGTTTCGGGCATACTGGTTGCGATCCTCTGCATTACCGGCATCATCCTCTGGGCGCGCAAGCTGGGCGCCCGCCGATGGCGGAAAGGCGCGCGGCGATTGGGTTGACGCGGAGCCGCGCCAACGGGGGACTGGCCGCACGGGCCGGGCAGGGGAGCGGATATGGAAATCGCCAGGCTGATCAAACAGCTTTTCTCGCTGGACAAGCCCGACCTCCAGGTCATTTCGCGCGACATCAAGGAGATGACGCGGCTGAAGCGTCAGCAGCGTGAGACGTTTGGCTGCCAGAAGGGGCAGGTGGACTACCTGCTGATGAACATCTTTGATTATGAGCGGCAGGGCCTGAAGCGCGGCGGGTATTTTGTCGATCTGGCCTGTGCCGACGGCGTCGAGCTAAGCAACACCTATTTTCTTGAAAGGCATCTGGAATGGACCGGGCTTCTGTTCGAGCCCAATCCGGATTTTCATGACTCGATCGCCAGCAATCGCACATCGCCGCTAGTTGCCGAATGTGTAACCGACGGCGCGGCGCCTGAAGTCGAGTTTCGCATCGATAACGGGATGCTGGGCGGCATCGTGGGCGAAGGCTTCGACAATTCTGCGGAGAACCGGGCGGAGGAATTGCAATCGGCCCGCATCATCCGCGTTCCCACTGTCACGCTTGCTGATGCGCTGGACCGGCATGGCGCGCCTCGCCTGATTGATTATTTGTCGCTGGACGTGGAAGGCGCGGAGGAGCTGATCCTGCGGGAGTTCGATTTCAGCCGCTACAAATTCCGCTTCATGACCATCGAGCGCCCGTCACTGGCGCTGGACCTGCTGCTGGACCAGCACGGCTATGTCCAGCTGGCTCATAGCCGGTTCGACGTTTTCTACACGCACCGTGATTTTCTCGACCAGATGAATTTTGAACCACGGTCACGCTTCATCGCAACGCCGGCAAAAGATTGGTGACTGCCTGAAAAACGCCCGAATGGGCGATCCTGATACGGGTTGACCTGAACAGCCAGCGCCTTTAATAAACCAATCGGTTATTTAACGGGTGAGTTATCCATGGGCGACGCATCATTCGAACTGAAGCTGGAGCGGGTGCTGAATGCGCCGCGCCACAATGTCTGGCGCTGCTGGACCGAGGCGGAATTGCTGGAGCAATGGTTCGCCCCTCATCCCTGGACAGCAGAAGTCGAAAAAATGGATTTGCGCCCAGGCGGCGGGTTCCACGTTGCGATGCGCGGCCCGGACGGTGAAGAGTCGGGCGGGCCGGGTGTTTACCTGTCGGTCGAGCCGGAAAAGCGTCTGATTTTCACTGACGCCTTCCAGCTCGGCTGGGTTCCGTCGGGACAGCCCTTCATGACGGCCATCATCGAACTGGCCAGCGAAGGCGACAGGACGCGCTACACGGCGCGGGCGCTGCACTGGCGAGAGGAAGACCGGAAAACGCACGAAGACATGGGTTTCCATGACGGCTGGGGACAGGTCGCCAGCCAACTGGAAGCCATCGCCGCCAAACTCTGATCCAAAGAAACAGGGAGAGCCGCCATGGCCACCGCCGCACCCGCCGACACGAAGCCCAGCCTGACCATTCAAAGGCGTTTCGATGCGCCGGTCGAACGGGTCTGGCGGGCATGGACGGATCCCGAGGCGATGTTCCAGTGGTTCGGGCCGGAAGGGGCCGAGGTTACCCACGCCGAAACCGATGTTCGGGTGGACGGGAGTTTCCGGGTCATTTTCTCCATCCCGCCGGATCCCGAAGTCCACAATGTCAGCGGCGTCTATCGCGAGGTGGAGGACAAGCAGAAGCTGGTTTTCACCTGGCAGTGGATCACGATGCCGGAGCGGGAGTCTCTAGTCAGCGTGATGCTGCGCGCGAAAGGGGACCGGACACTGATGATCTTCAGCCACGAACAGTTTGCTGATGAAGAGGCGCGGGACGGCCACGAAGAGGGCTGGACCGGAAGCTTCGACCGTCTGGCCGCGTATCTGGAGAAGGAGGCCGCATGACACGCCTGAAAGACAAGAACTCATCGGCCATTGTGGCCGTGAAAAACCTGGCCGCGGCGCGAAATTTCTACGAACAGACGCTGGGTCTGGAGGTCGCCGACGCCTCAATGGAGACGCAAGGGGCGGTTGGCTACCGCACCGGCGGCACGTTTCTGACCGTTTATCAGTCCGAATTCGCCGGCACGAACAAGGCGAACGCCGTCACCTGGGCCGCCGGAGAGGATTTTGACGCCATCATTGCGGATTTGCGCAACAAGGGCGTTGCTTTCGAACATTATGATCTGCCGGGGCTGGTGTTTGAAAACGGCGTCCACGCCGCCGGCGACACAAAGCTCGCCTGGTTCAAGGACCCGGACGGCAACATCCTGCACATCATGAATTTCTGAAAAACCGGTCTCCATGACGGAGCCAATGGGAGGAACGCAAATGACTTATGTAGAGGGTTTCGTCGCCGCGGTTCCGGCGAAAAACAAGGAAGAATACCGTAAGCACGCCGCGGACGCCGCGCCGCTGTTCAGAGAGTTCGGCGCGGCGCGGATGGTGGAGTGCTGGGGCGATGACGTGCCCAGCGGCAAGCTGACCGATTTCAGCAAGGCGGTGAAGGCTGAAGACGGCGAAGTGGTCGTCTTTTCCTGGTTTGAATATCCCGACCGCGAGACCCGCGACGCCGCCAACGAAAAGATGATGAACGATCCGCGCATGCAGGACATGGGCGAGACCATGCCCTTCGATGGAAAACGCATGATTTTCGGCGGTTTCGCGCCGATCCTCGATGAAAAGTCGGGCGGCGATATGGGCTATGTGGACGGGATGCTTGTGGCCGTGCCAACGGCAAACCGGGGGGCCTATCAGGAAATGGCGTTAAAAGCGGCCAAGGTCTTCCAGGAATATGGCGCCAATCGCGTTGTCGAGACCTGGAGCGATGATGTCCCGGACGGCAAGGTCACCGATTTCAGGCGCGCCGTGAAAGCCAAGGACGGAGAAGATGTCGTCTTCTCCTGGATCGAATGGTCTTCCAAGGAGGCCCGTGACGAAGCCTGGCCGAAGATGATGGAAGACGAACGCATGAAGCCCGATCATCACGCCATGCCGTTCGACGGGATGCGCATGATCTATGGCGGCTTTGCGCCCATCGTTGAAGCCTGATCCCGTCTGATTGAGCGCGCAATGTCCGCGCTGACCGCGAGCGCCTGTCGCTGTTTCCGCCAGGCGCGCCGGACCGGGATTGAAACTCGATTTTTGGAGGAAAAATATCATGCCGGATATCATCAACTGTCTTTGGTTCGACCACGGCGAAGCGCGCAAGGCGGCGGAATTCTACGCCGTCACGTTCCCGGACAGCCGTGTCGACCGCGTGAATACCGCGCCCGGTGATTTTCCCGGCGGAGAGGAGGGCGCCGAACTGACCGTCGAATTCACCGTGCTCGGTCGTAAATTCGTCGGCCTGAACGGCGGGCCGAATTTCACGCCGGACGAGGCGGTCAGCTTCATGATTGTCACCGAAAACCAGGAAGAGACCGACCGTTACTGGGATGCGATTGTTGGCAATGGTGGCGAGGAGAGCGCCTGTGGCTGGTGCAAGGACCGCTGGGGCTTCCGCTGGCAGATCACGCCGAAACTGTTGCTTGATCTGACCACCAGCTCCGACCGGAACAAGGCCAAGCGCGCCTTCGACGCGATGATGACGATGAGGAAAATCGACATCGCAGCGATTGAGGCGGCGGCCAACGGATAAGGGCAACGGGCCCTAAACAAGCGAAAGAGACACGCTGGAGTAGAAAGAACATGCAACCGCAAATCTATCTTTTCTTCAAAGGAAACTGCGAAGCGGCGATGCGCTTTTACGCCGAGCTGTTCGGTGGCGAGGTGGCGGGTATTTTCCTGAACGGCGACGCCTCGCCGGACGCCCGCATGCCCGGCGGCGACGACATGGTCATGAATATGGCGATTACCGTCGGCGGCGCGACGATGATGGGCTCCGACAATTCCGATGAAATGTATGACCGGCCGCAAGGTTTCTATGTCAATCTGCCGGCCTCCTCGGCCGAGGAAGCGCAGCGCTGGTTCGACGCTCTGAAGGAGGACGGCGAGGTGGCCATGCCGCTGGACGAGACCTTCTGGGCCGAACGCTTCGGCATGGTCCGCGACCGTTTCGGCACGCCCTGGATGGTGAACTATGAGGGTGCGAAGGGCGAGGGACAGCCGGTTTAAATGAGTGAAACCGCCGGTATCACGGATACAGACAGCCAACCCGCCAGCTTGGAAGGCCGGTGCGCCTGCGGCGGCGTCCGCTTTCATCTGACCTCGGCGCCAATGGTGGTTCATTGCTGCCACTGCCGGTTCTGCCAGCGGATGAGCGGATCGGCGTTCGGATTCAATGCGCTCATCGAACGGGAGCGAGTGGAGGTTTCAGGCGATCTTGCGCCTGTGGCCGTGGACACGCCCTCCTTCCATCCGCACGGCCAAGTCTGGCATCGCTGCCCGACCTGTCAAGTGCCGCTGTGGAGCGAGCACCCGCTGCTGGGACCCTCCATCGCGCTGGTGCGGATCGGCGCGATGGATGGCGCGCGTCGTCTCAAGCCGGACCTGCACTGTTTCACGGCAACCCGTTTTCCCTGGGTGGCCATACCCGACGATGTTCCTGCGTTCGAGGGCAGTTACGACCCTCGGGATGTGTGGAGCGAGGAGGTTCAGACGCGTCTCGCCGCCGTTGCGGGATAATGAACAACCAGCGCGCGCCAGCGCCCGCGGCGCTGTTTTCGATCCCCGCGACAATCTGACCGGAGCTTAACTTGCGCGCGCTTCTGACCGGGCGATAGTCTGCCTTCGATAAAGATACGCCCAATCGCCCCCGGGGAGGATTCATGAAAATTGCCGTTCACGCCGCGCTGGCCGCGGCGCTTCTCGCGCCTGTGGCCGCTTCGGCCCAGGATGACGATATCCGCAAGTTCACGGCGGAAGACGTGTTCAACCTGGAGTGGGCCAATGATCCGCAAGTCTCGCCGGATGGCGAGACCGTCGCCTATGTGCGGATGGGATACGACAAGGCGAAGGATTCGCCGGCCGGATCCGTCTGGGTTGTCGATGTCGACTCTGGCGCGCACCGGCCTCTGATCACGGGCGCGGGCTCCTACAACGCCCCGCGCTGGTCGCCGGACGGACGGCGGCTGGCCTATATGGCGGTCGAGGATGGCAAGCCGGAAATGCGCGTGCGCTACATGGACGACGGATCCAGCTTCTCCGTCGCGCAGCTGTTCCAGCCGCCGCAGGGCTATGACTGGTCGCCGGACGGCCGCACCATCGCATTTTCCATGTTTACAAAGGGGGAGACGCCCAGCTTCGCCACGCCGCCAGAGAAGCCGGAGGGGGCCGAATGGGCCGAGCCCGTGCGCGTATTCGACGATCTGGTCTACCGGTTCGACGGTCAGGGCTGGCTGAAGGAAGGCGCGGCGCATATTTATGTTGTACCCGCCGATGGCGGTTCTCCGCGCCAGCTGACGAAAGGCGATAACGGTTTCGGATCGCCGGAATGGCTGGATGAAAATACCATTCTTGCGGTCGGTAATGACGTCGAAAACCCGGATCTCGATCCGATCGAGAGCGAGATTTACGCAATCAGCGTGAACAGCGGCGACCGCCGCGCCTTGACCACGCGGGACGGACCGGATGGCTCCCCCGCCGTGTCGCCGGACGGCCGGCGCATCGCCTATACGGGCTATGACGACAGGGTCCTGGCCTATCAGCAGACCGATCTCTGGGTCATGGACGCCAATGGCGCAGAGCCGCGCAACCTGACGGCGGATTTCGATCATTCCGTCAGCTCGCCCGAATGGGCCGCCAATGGCCGCGGCGTTTACGTGACGGCCGAAGTGAACGGTCAGAATGTTCTGGCGCTGGTCGATCTCAATGGCGGCGTCGATCAGCTGGCCGACGATGTTGGCGGGACCAGTCTGGGGCGGCCCTATGCGTCAGGCGGTTTTTCCGCGTCCGATGAGGGACGGCGCAGCGTTGTGGCCTATACGCAGGGCGCGTCCAGCCGGCCCGCGGACCTGGCGATCCTGACTGGCTCGGGCGATCCGCGCCGGGTGACCGATCTCAACAGCGACGCGCTGGGCCATATCCAGTTGGCCGAGATCGAGGAAATTCAGGTTGAGTCCAGCGTTGACGGCCGCACGGTCGAGGCCTGGATCGCCAAACCGCCGGGCTTCACGGCTGACGGCTCCTACCCAATGATCCTGGAAATTCATGGCGGACCGTTCGCCATGTACACCCCGCACTTCGCGGCCGAGATTCAGCGCTACGCGGCCGAAGGCTATGTGACGGTCTACGCCAATCCGCGCGGGTCGACCGGCTATGGCGAGGATTTCGCGCTGGAGATCGACCGCGCCTATCCGGGCGAGGACTATGACGACCTGATGAGCGTCGTCGATGCGGTCGTCGCGAAGAATTACGCCGATCCGGGTCGTCTGTTCGTGACGGGCGGTTCGGGCGGCGGCGTCCTGACGTCATGGATTGTGGGCAAGACGGACCGCTTTGCCGCGGCGGCGACGATCAAGCCTGTCATCAACTGGACGACGATGGCGCTGGCCGGGGATATTGCCGCGTTCGTCGGGCGTCACTGGATGCGCGCCCAGCCCTGGGAAGACCCGGAGCTGTACTGGCGCCTGTCGCCGATCTCTCTGGTCGGCAACGTCACCACGCCCACTCTGGTTATGGTCGGGGAAGAGGATTACCGCACCCCGGCCTGGGAGGCGGAGCAATTCTACGGCGCGTTGAAGCTGCAGGATGTTCCGACGGCGCTGATCCGCGTCCCTGGCGCCTCCCACTCCATCGCTGCGCGGCCCAGCAATCTGATTGCCAAGACAGACAATATCATGGGCTGGTTCGCAAAATACGACCCGGCCAAGGAAGACGAGGCGGAGGGCGGCGACTCGGACTAGAGTCGCCCCGCATCAGGCGCCGGGGAGGGGAAGTCTCATGGCCGCGCTTATCGCCGGACTGGCGATCTTTTTCGCCGCTCACATCCTGGCCGCCGGGCCGGCGCGCGCCGCGCTGACCGGGCGGCTGGGCGAGGGCGGCCGCAAGCTGTTCGTGACCGTGTTTGCCTTCATCGGTCTTGGCCTGATCATCTGGGGCAAGGCGATAGCGCCGTTCAGCCCGGTCTATGACCCGCCGCCGGCGGGACGGGCGATTGCCATGCACGCCATGCCGGTGGCTTTTGTCATTCTGGCGGTGACTTATGTTCCGGGCCGGCTGCGGCGCAGCTTGCGGCATCCCATGCTGCTGGCCATTCTGATCTGGTCGGGTCTGCACCTTCTGGCCAACGGCGACGCGGCCTCCATCCTGCTGTTCGGGTCTTTTGCACTTTACGTGCCGGCCTCGGTCTGGCTGGCGGAGCGGCGCGGCTATCTGCCGCCGGTCGCCGGCGCCTGGCGGTGGGATGCATTCGCGGTGCTTGTCGGGGCCGTGGCTTATTTTGCCGTCTTCCGGTTCCATGGCGTCTTGTTCGGACCGGTGCTTGCCGGATAGATGGTCCACGCATCCAAATCGCGCGCGCCGCGCATCTTATGATCAGAAGACGGGCGCGGACTGCCTGTTCTGATGAAGGAGAAAACAAATGGGCGTTGAAATTGCCGTCCCGCTTGCACTTTTCTGCTCGGTCGCGCTGATCTTTATCTTCGCGTTCTATTTCGGGCAGCGGAAACAGGCCGAGGTCCAGCAGACCATCCGCAAGGCCGTGGAAAACGGATCCCAGCTGACCCCGGACCTGGTGCGTTCCATCGGCGCGCCGAAGATGCCGCACAATACCGATCTGCGGCGCGGCATCATCCTGATCGCCATAGCTGTTGCGATTGCGCTGTTTGGCTGGTCCGTCAGCTATTATGACGATGAAGGCATGATGGCCATGCTGGGCATCGCGGCGTTCCCGGGACTGGTGGGCCTGGCCTATCTGGGCTTCCACTTCCTTACGCCCCGCCAGGACCGCGACGCGGCCTAGGGGAGCTTCGCACCTTTGTCCGTTTCCGCTTCTGACCAGGAACTGGTGGCGCTTGTCATCGCGACGAAGGACCGGAACGCCTTTGGCGAACTGGTCCGGCGCCACCAGGGGCTTGTCCGGTCCATGCTGACCCGGATGTGCGGAAACGCGGCGCTGGGCGATGATCTGGCGCAGGACGCGTTTATTCGCGCCTTCACCAAGATCGGAAGCTTCACGGGCAAGGGGACGTTCAAGTCCTGGCTGTGCTCGATCGCCTATCGCGAATTCCTGATGGCGCGGCGCAAGCGGGAAGCGGCGGACAAGGCGCTGGATCGCCTGATGCGCGAACAGACAGAGGACAGCGCCCCGCCGCGGGACGCCGGCTCCATCGTTGACCTCGACAGGGCGCTGAAGACCCTGAACGAAGAGGAACGCTCGGCCGTGGTGCTGTGTTATGCTTGCGGCTTCTCGCATGCCGAGGCGGCGGAGACCCTGAATGCGCCGCTGGGCACGGTGAAAAGCTGGGTAAACCGGGGGCGGGACAAATTGAAGGAAAGGCTGGGGCAGGATGTGCCCGCGTGATGGTGGACCGATGAGCGATCCTTTCGATTTCGACGACCAGCTGCGCGCCACCTTCCAGAAGGCGGCCGATGAAACCCGCGATGACGGCTTCAGCGAACGCGTGATCCGTCACGCCGCGCGCCCTGACCGCCGGCGCTTCCTGATTCTGGGCGGCGTGGGGTCCACGGGCGCGGCGTTCTCCGGCACCCAACTGGAGGGGCTGTTCTCCAGCATGCCGCACGCCACGGGATGGCTGGGCGAATTGCAGACCTATGCCGGGCCCGAAACCATGGCTGCGGGCGTGATGGCGCTGGCCATTGCCGCGGTGGCGTTCCTGGCCCCGAAAGTCAGCGTCAGCTAGGCGCAACACACTCCATTCTTTGATCGCGTCTGGCGCGCCGTGTATAGGCGTTGGCCATGTCTGCCCAATCCCGAACCAAGCGCATGACCGCGCGCGAGATCGCCGACCGAAAGGGCGGCGATCCCATTGTCTGCCTGACCGCCTATGACGCCCCGATGGCGGCGCTTCTGGACGAGCATTGCGACCTGATCCTGGTCGGCGATTCCGTCGGCATGGTGGTGCATGGCCTGTCCACCACGGTCGGCGTCACCGTGGACATGATGATCATGCACGGGAAAGCGGTCATGCGCGGCGCGAAGACCGCGCTGGTGGTCGTCGACATGCCGTTCGGCAGTTATGAGGAAAGCCCGGAAGTCGCCTTCCGCAACGCCGCGCGCATCATGTCCGAAACCGGCTGTCAGGCCGTGAAGCTGGAAAGCGGTCCCTATGCCGGGGAAACCACGCGTTTTCTGGTGGAGCGCGGCATTCCGGTGGTCGCCCATGTGGGGCTGCGCCCGCAGGCGATGAATATACTGGGCGGCTTCCGCGCCCAGGGCCGCGACGAGGCGCAGCGCAAGGAGATCATGGACTCGGCCAGGACCGCCAGCGACGCCGGCGCATTCGCCGTTGTGGTGGAGGGCGTGGCGGAGGATCTGGCCGGTGAAATCACGCAGGCCATCAGCGCGCCCACTATCGGCATCGGCGCCTCCGCCGCCTGCGACGGGCAGGTTCTGGTCACGCAGGACATGCTGGGCATGTTCGACTGGGCGCCGAAATTCGTGAAACGCTATGACCAGCTGGGCGACCGGATCGGCGAGGCGGCGAAAGCCTATGCAGACGATGTTCGCAGCCGGGCTTTTCCGGGACCCGAACACGTATACAAGTTCAACAAGACCTAATCGGCGCCGCATCGCTTGAAGCGCCTATCCGGCGCGGCTAGGGTCCGGCGGCAAAATTCCGCGCCTCGAAAGGCGTGCAGGGAGCCTGATTTTACGTGGCTGACATCTTTTCTGAGGTCGAAGAAGAACTTCGGCGCGATAAATACAACGTATTGCTCCGCAGGTATGGCCTGTGGATTGCCGGCGCGGCCTTCCTGGTCGTCTTGGCTGTGGCCGGGTACGAACTGATCTGGACGCCCTGGCAGGCGGACAAGGTCGACCGCGCCTCCACCGCCTATCAGGCGGCGCTGGAACAGCAGGAAGCGGGCAATATCGAAGCCGCCGATGCGGAATTCGAGGAAATTATTGCGGACAGCCATGGCGGATACGCCGTGCTGGCCCTGATGCAGCGCGCCGCCATCGCGGCGGACGAGGGCGATGCCCCGCGCGCAGCCGCGCTTTATGAGCAGGCCGGCGACATGGCGGATGAATCCGCGCTCCGCAATTTCGCCCGGATCAAGGCGCTGTATGTGATCGCGGATGAATTGAGCTATGCCGAGCTTCTGGACCGGGCGGAGCCGATGGCCGCCAGCGATAATCCTTTCCGCTTTTCCGCGCGTGAGCTGATCGCGGCCGGCGCGCTGAAAGAGGGCGATTATGACCGGGCGCGCGAAGAATACCGTTTCCTGAATCTGGCCCCTGAAACCCCGCCCGGCGTTCGCCGCCGCGCGCAGGAGGGCATGGCCGCGCTGAATCGTATGCAGCCCGGCGGATCAACACCGAACGAGGAACAGTCAGAAGAATGATCTCTCATCGTATCATCGGCCTTGCGGCCGCGCTTGCGCTTCTGGGCGGTTGTTCGACCGTTTCGGATACGGCCTCTGATGTTGGCGGCTTCCTCTGGCCCTTCGGCGGCGACGACGAAGCTGATCAGGGCGACGCGCCGGACGAAGAAGCCCGGATGTCGATCCTGACGCTTGAAGAATCCCTGACCGTCGATCCGGACAAGTCCGACGTTCAGGTCTATCTGCCGACATCGTATCGCAATGACGCCTGGCCGATGGCGGGCGGTTACGCCACCCACGCCATCGAGCACCCGCAGGCCGGCGGTCTGTCGGTCGCTTGGAGCACGGATGTCGGCCAGGGATCCAGCCGGACCTCGCGCGTGATCGCGCAGCCCGTGGTCAGCGGCGGCATGATTTACGCCATGGACGGCGACAATCAGGTCACGGCGCTGGACGCCGAAACCGGCCAGAAACGCTGGGACACCACAATCAAGTCCGAAAACAAGCGCGACAAGGAAGCCTTCGGTGGCGGTGTCGCGGTCGGCGAGGGGCGCGTTTATGTCAGCTCCGGCTATGGCGCCGTTGTCGCGCTGAACGCGCAGACCGGCAATGAAGTGTGGCGGCGCGACACCACGTCCCCGATGCAGTCCGCCCCGGCCATCGCCGACGGCCGCGTGTTCGCGATCACCGATGACAACGAACTCTATGTGCTGGATTCGGCGACCGGCGATCTGCTCTGGACCTATCAGAGCATCGCTGAATCGGCCCGCCTTCTGACCGCCCCGGCGCCCGCGATTGTTGATGACATTGTCGTCGCGCCGTTTGCCTCGGGCGAGCTGGTGGCCCTGCGCGTCGAGAACGGCCGCCCGATCTGGCAGGATGTGCTGTCCCGCGGCAGCCAGCTGACGCCGATGTCTTCGCTGAACGATATTCCGGCGCCGCCGGTCGTCTCGAATGGCATTGTCTACGCGATGAGCCATTCGGGCGTTCTGGTCGCCATCAATCTGCAGACCGGCGAGCGCGTCTGGTCTAAGCCGGCGGGCGGCTCCAACATGCCGTGGCTGGCTGGCGACTTCATCTTCGCCATTACCGGCGAGGGCGAGCTTCTGGCCATGTCGCGCGAAGATGGCGGCATTGTCTGGCTGACCAGCCTGCCGGTGTTCGAGAACCAGAAAAAGCGCAAGGACCGGATTTCCTGGGCCGGGCCGATTCTGGCCGGAAACCAGCTGATCCTGGCCTCGTCGGTGGATGGCGGCCGCGTTGTTGACCCGATCAGCGGGCGGATCACCTCGGACTTCGATACGAAGGGCGATGTCTATGTGCCGCCGATCGTCGCGAACGGCACCGTGTACATCCTGAATGACGAAGCCGAGCTAATCGCCTATCGCTAGGCCTTATGGCGCGAAAACTTGCAATCGTTGGCCGGCCCAATGTCGGCAAATCCACCCTGTTCAATCGGATGGCGGGGAAAACGCTGGCGCTTGTCCATGACGCGCCGGGCGTCACGCGCGACCGCAAGGAAGCGGACGTGCATTTCGGCACGCTGGATTTTGTCCTGATTGACACGGCCGGGTTCGAGGATGTCGACGATGACAGCCTTGAAGCGCGCATGCGGATACAGACCGAAATCGCTGTGGACGAAGCTGACGCCGCGCTGTTCCTGATTGACGCCCGCGCCGGCATCACGCCGGTGGACGAGGCGTTTGCCGAACTGCTGCGCCGCCGCGGCAAACCGGTCGTGCTGGCCGCCAACAAGGCGGAAGGCAAGGCGGGCGAGTCCGGGTATCTCGAGGCATTCTCGCTGGGGCTGGGCGAACCGATTGCCTTGTCCGCCGCCCATGGCGAAGGAATGAGCGAGCTTTTTGACGCGCTGAAAGCGGCGTTTGAAGCGGCGGGCGAGGAAGCAGCGGACGATGAGCTTGAAGACGGCGACGACCCGATCCGCATGGCGGTCGTGGGCCGGCCGAACGCCGGAAAATCAACTCTGCTCAATTCCATGCTGGGCAAGGAACGGCTGCTGACCGGACCGGAAGCCGGGATCACGCGCGACTCCATCACCATCCCGTGGGAATGGAATGGTCAGGCGGTGCGCCTTCATGACACCGCGGGGATGCGCAAGAAGGCGCGGGTGAACGAGTCGCTGGAGAAGATGAGCGTCGGCGACACCGTGCGCGCCATACGCTTTGCCCAGATCGTGGTCATGGTGATGGACGCCATGGCGCCGCTCGAAAAACAGGACCTCCAGATCGCTGATCTGGCTATTCGCGAGGGCCGGGCGGTGGTGTTCGCTGTCACCAAATGGGATCTCGTGCCGGACAAGAAGAGCTGGCGCGAAGCGATCGAGGACCGGATCGGGACCTATCTGCCGCAAGTCAAAGGCGCGCCCATCGTCTATCTGTCCGGCAAGACGGGAAAAGGCCTCGACCGGCTGATGCCGGCGGTCGCGCAGTTGCGCAAGGACTGGAGCGTCAAGGTGAAGACGCGGGACCTGAATGACTGGCTGCACGAGATGACGGAGCGGCACCCGCCGCCCGCCATCAATGGCCGCCGCATCAAGCCGCGTTACATGTCACAGACCAAAGCCCGTCCGCCAACCTTCGTGTTGATGGCGTCGCGCGCGGAAAAAATGCCGGAGAGCTACAAGCGATACCTGGTCAACGGGCTTCGCGAGGCGTTCGACCTGAAAGGCACGCCTATCCGCCTGCATGTCCGCTCGGGGAAAAACCCCTACGCGGAATAATGCTTGGCGACGTCCTTGAATTCGATCAGGGCGTCATTCTTGCGGTAATCGGCTTCGATCATGTCCGCGATCAGGCGCGCCACCGCGTCCGGAGACGGATTGGAATCCGGGTCTTCGCCCGGCATGGCCTGCGCCCGCATGGCGGTCTTTGTCGGGCCGGGGTTCAGCAGGTTGGCCTTCGCATTGCTTGGCTCAAGCTCTTTCGCCCAACAGCTGACCATGGCGTCCAGCGCGGCTTTGGAGGCCGCATAGGCGCTCCAGTATGCGCGATGCTTGCGCGCCGCGCCGGAGGTCACGAAAACCGCGCGCCCGGCCTCTGACTGCTTCAGAAGGCCCTCAAAGGCCCGGATCAGCGCCCAGTTGGCGTGGAAGTTCACCGTAAACGTCTCGCCCCAGACTTTCGGCTCGATCTGGGAGACCGGGGTAAGCTGGCCCAGCAGGCCGGCGTTTCCGACCAGACCGTCCAGGCGGCCCCAGCGGTCTTTTACGACTTTCGCCAGCTGCTCCACGTTCTCCGGCTGACGCAGATCCAGCGGCACCAGAATGGTCGCGCCAGGAAGGTCCGCCACCGCGTCGTCGAGTTCCTCAAGCGCGCCTTGCGTCCGCGCCAGGGCGATCACTTCGCCGCCGCGCCGCGCGATTTCCAGCGCCTCATAGCCAATGCCGCGGGAAGCGCCGGTGACCAGGGTCACGCGCCCCTTCTGGGTCAGTTTGTCAGTCATGGAAGGTCAGGCGACCTCGTGCAGGAAGGAAAGCTGGCGATCCTTGTCTTCCAGGGCGTTCGTGCGGTCGGTCAGACCGGTCGGATAGTCGCCCGTAAAGCAGTGATCGGTGAATTGCGGGTGCTCGCTGTCGCGGCCCTTTTCCTCGCCCATGGCCTCGTAAAGGCCATCGACAGACAGGAAGCCGAGGCTGTCGGCGTTCAATTCCTCACGCATCTCTTCCAGCGTGTGGGTCGCGGCGATCAGCTTGTCGCGGATCGGCGTATCGATGCCGTAATAGTCCGGCCACTGGATCATCGGGCTGGCCGAGCGGAAGTGAACTTCGCTGGCGCCGGCCTCGCGCACCATGCGCACGATCTTGCGGGATGTGGTGCCGCGCACCACCGAGTCGTCGATCAGCACCACGCGCTTGCCGGCGATCTGGCCGCGATTGGCGGAATGTTTCAGTCGCACGCCCATGTCGCGAATCTGCTGACTCGGCTGGATAAAGGTGCGCCCGACATAGTGGTTGCGGACAATGCCGTGCTCGAACGGAATGCCGCTGGCCTGCGCAAATCCCAGCGCGGCCGGCACGCCGGAGTCCGGCACCGGGATGACCACGTCCGCCTCCGCCGGCCATTCCGCCGCCAGCTTGCGGCCCATTTCCTTGCGCACTTCATAGACGGAGCGGCCGTCCACGATGGAGTCGGGCCGCGCGAAATAGACAAATTCGAAAATACAGGGGCGGGGACGGTGCGGCGGGAAAGGCTTGATGCTCTGGATGCCGTCCTCGGTCGCAACGACGACTTCGCCGGGCTCGACATCGCGGACGAATTTCGCGCCGATCATGTCCAGCGCGCAGGTCTCGGACGCCATTACCGGCGCGCCCTGCAGATCGCCGAGAACCAGCGGGCGGATGCCCAGCGGGTCCCGCACGCCGATCAGTTTCTTGTTGGTCAGGGCGACCATCGCGTAGGCGCCTTCGATCTGACGGATCGCGTCGATGAAACGGTCGATCGTCTTGCCGGCGCGCGAGCGCGCGACCAGTTGCAGGATCACTTCGCTGTCGGAGGTCGACTGGAAGATCGCTCCGTCGCGGACCAGCTCTTCGCGCAGGACGCGGGAATTGGTCAGATTGCCATTATGGGCGAGGGAGAAACCGCCGGCGTTCAGGTCGGCAAACAGCGGCTGGACATTGCGAAGAACCGTCGCGCCCTGCGTGGAATAGCGTACATGGCCGATGGCTGACTGGCCCGGCAGGCGCGCGGTGAGGTCCTGTCCGGTGAAATTATCGCCGACTAGACCCAGATGGCGTTCATTGTGGAAGCGCCGCCCGTCAAAGGCGGTGATGCCGCAGGCTTCCTGACCGCGATGCTGAAGGGCGTGAAGCCCCAGCGCCGTCAGGACGGCGGCGTCGTCCGCGTTGAAAACTCCGAATACGCCGCACTCCTCGCGCAGCCGGTCCTCGTCAGGATCGAAGAAGGCGCTTGCGCCATCAGCGGGGGGAAGGGTCAACGCTCGTCCTCCTTGTCGCCATCGGACTTGGTGGTAATCAGCTGGTCCAGGCTCTGCCGTTGGCGCTGCTCATAGCCGGGCCCGCCATCGGAGTCTTCCGTCTCTGCAGTCGTTTGCGCAGCTTCGGGCTGCGGCTCATTAAGCTTTTGTGACGGGTTAGATAAGCGCCCTTCGGCAACTTTCGACCCCTCCGGCGCAAGATCCTGCAGCGCAACGGCGGTGGAATTCAACATGGGGTAGAGGCGGGCTTCAACCATCCAGCCCGGCGGGCGGTCCGGCGGGCTGATCGCCAGAACCACGATCACGAACAGGGCCAGCACCACGACGCCGCGCACCAGACCAAAGGCAAATCCGGCCAGCCGGTCGATCAGGCCCGGCTCCTCTTCCCCCCGCATTCGCTTGGAGAGGCTGGAGGTGACCAGCGTGACAGCCAGATAGACCAGCAGGAAGACCACGCCGATAGCGGCCAGATCGGCCGCCCATCCGGCGGGAATCATGGCGCGCGCGGGTTCGCGCAGCACCGGAAACATGAAAAGGGAGACGAAAGCGGCCGCCACAAAGGCCGAAACCGACAGAAGTTCGCGGATAAAGCCCCGCGTCAGGGCCAGCAGGCCCGACGCCATGAGAACGGCGAGGATCGCCCAGTCGAATGCCGTAATGGGCTGCTCCATCTAGTACTCCCCGAACTGTCCCGCTTCAACCATAGCAACAAGGTCCGCCAGCGTCTTCACGCCCAGAACCGACAAATTGGCGCCGGAGTCCGGCGATACCGGGGCAATCGCCCTCTGAAACCCAAGCTTCGCCGCTTCCTTCATCCGCGCGTCCGCGCGGCCCACCGGGCGAACCTCGCCCGACAGGCTGATTTCCCCGAACGCCGCGCAATCGGCGGGCAGCGCCACGTCGAACACCGAACTGGCCAGCGCCGCCGCTACGGCCAGGTCGGCTGCGGGTTCGGATATCTTCAACCCGCCCGCGACGTTCAGATAAACGTCGCGCTGGCCGAAGCCAAGGCCGCATCGGGCCTCCAGCACGGCCAGCACCATGGCCAGCCGCCCGGAATCCCACCCGACCACCGCGCGCCGCGGCGTGCCGAACGCGGCGGAGGCGACCAGCGCCTGTATTTCCACCAGAACGGGACGCGCGCCTTCCATGCCTGCAAAGACGGCTGAGCCGGGGGCAGGTTCCCCCCGGCCGTCCAGAAACAGCGCGGACGGGTTCTCCACCACGGTCAGGCCCTGTTCGGACATTTCGAACACGCCGATCTCGTCGGTCGGCCCGAAGCGGTTCTTGACCGAGCGCAACAGGCGGAACTGATGCGCGCGCTCGCCCTCGAAATAAATCACGGCGTCGACCATGTGCTCGACCACGCGCGGCCCGGCGATCTGGCCTTCCTTGGTCACGTGGCCGACCAGAATCACCGCGGCGTTGCGGCGCTTGGCAAAGCGCACCAGCTCCTGTGAGCAGGCGCGCACCTGCGCCACGGTTCCGGGCGCGGCGGCCAGCTGGTCGGTCCAGAGCGTCTGGATGGAATCGACCACAACGACCTGCGGCTTGTCGCGTTTCAGGGCGTCCAGAGTCGGTTCAAGCGCAGTCTCGGAAGCCAGCGCCACTGGCGAATCCGACAGCCCCAGCCGCTTGGCGCGGCGGCGCACCTGGTCCACGGCTTCCTCGCCGGAAATATAGGCTGTCCGCACGCCGTCGCTGGCCAGAGAGGCCATGGCCTGAAGAAGCAGGGTGGACTTTCCGATGCCGGGATCGCCGCCGATCAGCACGGCGGAGCCGGGAACAAGTCCGCCGCCCAGCACGCGGTCCAGCTCCGAAACGCCGGTCGAGAAGCGCGGCGCGTCCTCGGTTTCGGCGCCCAGATCGACGAATTCGATTCCGCGTCCCGGTTTGCGGGTTTTGGGCTTGGTCGCCTGGGTTCCGACCGGCGCGGAGACGGACTCCTCGACCAGCGTATTCCATTCGCCGCAGGCCTCGCACTTCCCGGACCATTTGGGGTGCGCGCCGCCGCAGCTCTGGCAGACAAATTGGACAGCAGAACGGGCCATAAAATTCGAATCAAGTCATGTCAGGGGGGCGCAGCATCGGGTTTCGGGGCTGTCCAAACAAGCGTCAGCCGCCCTCATAAACACGGTCGAAGCGTTCGCCCAGCCGGGTGAGAAGCTCATAGGATATTGTCCCCGCCGCGTCCGCCTGCGCTTCCAGATCGCCGCCGAAGAAGCGAACCCGGCGCCCCGGCTCGGCGATGCCGGCGCATGAGGACGCATCCAGAACGATCAAGTCCATGGATACGCGGCCGATGATCGGCAGGCGCGCGCCCTCAAGCGTCCCGTAACCGCCTTGCGCGCCCGCGCGCAGGAACCCGTCCGCATAGCCCAGCGCCACGGTAACGGCGAGCATGTCGCCCGGCGCGGTGAACTCCGCGCCATATCCCACCGGATCGCCCGCTTTCAGGCGCCGCGTCTGGAGAATGGGCGCCGCCACGCTGACCACAGGCGAAAGCGCCGGCGTCTCACCGGAAACCGGATTGCCGCCATAAAGCGCGATGCCCGGGCGGGTCAGGTCGAAACCATAATCCTCCCCCAGAAAACAGCCGGCCGAATTGGCCAGGCTGAGGCGCGGCGTCTCGGGCAGAGCGCGCGCGGCCTCTCTGAAAGCTTTCAGCTGACGCGGGTTCATCGGATGAGCCGCTTCGTCGGCGCAGGCCAGATGGCTCATCAGCAGGGAAAGCCGCACATCCTCCAGCCGTTGCGGCTGAGCGGCCAGCGCCCGCGTTTCCTCCGGCGACAGCCCCAGCCGGTTCATCCCTGTATCAATGTGCAGCGCGGCGGGCGGGCCGCCTGCGGCGCGGGCCGATACCGCGCGCCATAGATCTATCTGGTCCAGGGAATTGAGCACGGGGCGCAGCCGGTGAGCGAAGAAGTAATCCTCTTCACTCTCGAACAGGCCGTTATAGACATAGATGACGCTGTCGGGCTGTTTCAGGAAGGTCCGCAGCGCGGCGCCTTCCTGTGCATGGGCCACAAAAAACGTGCGGCAGCCCGCGTTCTCAAGCACCGGGGCAATCCGCTCCGCGCCCAGACCGTAGGCGTCGGCCTTGATCGTCGCGCCGGTCTCTGCGCGGCCCGATTGTTCTGCCAGGAAGCGGTAATTCCGCGCAACCGCGTCCAGATCGATATTCAGGCGCGGGCGGGAAACGGCGGGCGGCTTAACGGTACTCGTCCTCGTAGCGTCCGGTCGTGTCCAGATTGCCGAACTTGGTGAGCGCCTCGTGGAAGGACAGTTTCACGGTGCCGATGGGGCCGTGACGCTGCTTGCCGATGATCACTTCGGCGACATTGCCGATCTGGCTCATCTCTTCCTGCCATTCCAGATGTTCCGCGGACCCTTCGCGCGGCTCCATGCGGGATTTGTAATAGGCCTCCCGGTACACGAACATCACAACGTCGGCGTCCTGTTCGATGGAGCCGGATTCGCGCAGGTCCGAAAGCTGGGGCTTCTTGTCGTCGCGCTGCTCCACCTGCCGGGAAAGCTGGGACAGCGCCAGCACCGGCACGTTCAGTTCCTTGGCCAGCGCCTTCAGCCCCTGCGTGATCTGGCTGACCTCCTGCACCCGGCCTTCGCTGCGCCCGGACGAGGCGGTGACCAGCTGCAGATAGTCGACCACGATCAGGTCCAGGCCGTGAATACGCTTCAACCGGCGCGCACGCGCGGCCAGCGCGCCGATGGAGATGCCGCCGGTATCGTCAATGTGCAGCGGGATGGATTGCAGCTCCAGCGCAGCTTCGCGCAATTGTTCGAACTGGTCGGCGCGGATCTCGCCGCGGCGGATCAGGTCGGACGGCACGCCGGAATATTCCGCCAGCAGGCGGGTCGCCAGCTGCTCTGACGACATTTCTAGGGAGAAGAACCCCACAACCCCGCCATCGACCGTCTTGCGGCCGCCTTCTGGCAAGAGTTCGTACTGGTACTGGCGGGCGATATAGAAGGCGATATTGGTCGCCAGCGAGGTTTTACCCATCGACGGACGCCCGGCGAGGATAACCAGATCCGACGGATGCAAACCGCCCAGCTTGCGGTCCAGATCGCGCAGGCCGGAGGAAATACCGGAGAGGCCGCCATCGCGCTCATAAGCCGCGGCCGCCATCGTGACCGACTGCTCCAGCGCCAGAGAAAAATCCTGAAACCCGCCGGTCGCGGCCCCGGTCTCGGCCAGCGCGTAGAGCTTCTTCTCCGCGCTTTCGATCATGCCGCGCGCGCCGTCTTCCATGTCGGGGTCGGCCGCGTCTTCGGAGATTTCCTGCCCGATGCGGATCAGCTCCCGCTTCAGGGCGAGGTCATAGATCAGGCGGGCATATTCGGGGGCGGCGGTGGACGGGTAGGGGGCGTCGGCCAGGCTGACCAGATATTCCACGCCGCCGATTTCCGACAGGCCCTCATCGGCCGAGAAACGCTCGCGCAGCGTAATCGGATCGGCCAGCGCGCCCTTGCCGACCATTTCCGAGGCCACGGCAAAGATGCGCCCATGCACGGGATCGTAAAAATGCCGCGCCTGCAGATAGTCGCCGATGCGGTTATAGACTTCGTTGTCCAGCAACAGCGCGCCCAGCAGGGCCTGTTCCGCATCCAGATTGTGCGGGGCGCGGTCGCTCTTGGCTGCCATTTCGGCTGGCGGCTCTGTTTTGAATGCAACGTCGGACATGGGCTTGTTATGACGCCTTTCCCGCGTCACGGAAAATTCCGCGCGCAGAGAGCCTGTGGATTGTTCTGCAAAGAGAAAAGGCGGGCCCGGTTAGGGACCCGCCTTAACGTCTTAAAGCTGCTGGCAAATCCCTAACTCAGGATTTGTCCTCAACTTCGTCAGCATCTTCAGCGTCGGCCTCGGCGGTTTCCGCCTCGGCTTCCTCGCCTTCGCCCTCAACGTCGCCTTCGGCGGCGGCGAGGTCTTCCGGCTCGGCGCCTTCCTCGAAGATTTCGGCCGCTTCCTCTTCGGAAAGGCCGGTCTTCTCGGCGATGGCCGCGGCGCGGTCTTCGTCACGCTCGGCGGCGATGATGTCCTCGCCCTCGGCCTGACGCTCGGCTTCGTCAGCCGTGCGCGCCACATTGATGCGGATCGTCGCGGAGACTTCCGGATGCAGGCGGATCTCGATCTCATAGACGCCGATGGTCTTGATCGGGATGTCCAGCTTGACCTGCGAACGGGCGACCTTGTGGCCTTCCCCGGTCACCGCATCGGCGATGTCGCGGGAAGAAACGGAGCCATAAAGCTGGCCCGTGTCGCCGGCCTGACGGATCAGGATGAAGTCCTTGCCGTCGATCTTGTCGGCGTCGGTCTGGGCTTCGGTCTTGCGCTCGTCGTTCAGCTTTTCGAGGGCGTCGCGTTCACGCTCGAACCGCTCGATATTGGCTTTGGTCGCGCGCAGCGCCTTGTTCTGCGGCAGCAGGAAGTTGCGGGCGTAACCCGGCTTGACGCGGACGACTTCGCCCATGCCGCCGAGGTTTTCCACGCGTTCGAGAAGTACGACTTCCATGGTCTTTGTCCTTCCCTACTGGCTGGAGTACGGCATCAGCGCCAGATAGCGCGCGCGCTTGATGGCGCGGGCCAGCTCACGTTGAGGCTTCGCCGAAACCGCGGTGATGCGCGCGGGCACGATCTTGCCGCGCTCGGACACATAGCGGCCCAGCAGTTTCGGGTCTTTATAATCGATCTTCGGCGCGTTTTCGCCGGAGAACGGGCACACTTTCCGGCGGCGCTGGAACGAGCGGCGCGCGGGAAGGTTTTCAATGCTGACGTCTGATTTCGCCATGATTTTCTAGCCTTTCCTAGTCGCGGCGTTTCTTGCCGGTGTCGCGCTTGGACAGGATCGCGGAGGGTTCTTCCTCGTCGATCTCGTCCACCTTGACGGTCATGTAGCGCAGCACGTCATCGTGGATGCGCAGCTTGCGCTCCATTTCCTCGATGAAGTCTGTCGGCGCTTCCATGCCGATCAGGGCGTAGTGGCCCTTGCGGTTCTTGTTGATGCGGAAAGCCAGGCTGCGGAGACCCCAGTACTCGGTCTTCTTGACCGAGCCGCCAGCGCCTTCGATGTCGGACTTCAGTCCCTCAACGATCTCGTCGACCTGTTGGGGAGAAATATCCTGACGCGCGATCAGGACATGCTCGTAAAGCGGCATGCTTCACCCTTTCATTGAACCGTGGCGCAGGCAGGCCAGGGAAAGCCTGAAATCCCGCGTTGGCTCTGCGCATCCCGCCGCCGCACCACGCGACGGACTTTGACCAATGGAGGCAGACCACGGTTTCCTTTGTGAAGCGCGGGGTTATACATGTCGCCGAATCTATTTCAAGGCGTATGAACTGTGCTTTAGCCGCCCGCCCGGCGCGTGCTAGAACCCTTTTCCAACAATACGAAACAGCGAGGCGAGACGGCGATTATGGGCATGGCTTTGATTTTTCCGGGGCAGGGCAGTCAACACGTCGGCATGGGCGTGGATCTGGCCAACAGCTTCAAGTCCGCCCGGGAGGTCTTTGACGAGGTCGACGACGCCCTGGACCAGAAGCTTTTCAAGCTGATCAGCGAAGGCCCCGAGGACGAGCTGCGCCTCACCGAAAACGCCCAGCCCGCCCTGATGGCGGTCAGTCTTGCGGCCATCAACGCCTTGCACAAGGAATTCCATGTCCGCGCCCAGCGGTTTGACTATCTGGCCGGCCATTCTCTGGGCGAATACTCTGCGCTGGCCGCGGCCGACGCCCTGTCGATCGGCGAAACCGCCCAGTTGCTCAAGCGCCGGGGGGAGGCCATGCAACGCGCCGCCCCGGTGGGCGAGGGCGCCATGGCGGCCCTGCTGGGCGCCGATTACGATCAGGCCAACCGGGCCTGCGCCGCCGGCTCCAATATGGGCGTTTGCGAAATCGCCAATGACAATGCGCCGGGCCAGATCGTGATTTCCGGCTCCAAACCGGCGGTCGAGCGCGCGCTGGACGCGGCCAAGAGCCTTGGCGTGAAGAAGGCGATGCTGCTGCCGGTTTCCGCGCCCTTCCACTGCGCCCTGATGCGCCCCGCGGCGGAGGAAATGCAGGCGGCCCTGAACAGCGTGCGCTTCCGCATGCTGAAAGCGCCGATTGTGTCCAATGTCAGCGCGCACTCGGAAGACGATCCGGAGCGGATCGCCAAGCTGCTGGTCGAACAGGTCACCGGCCGGGTCCGCTGGCGCGAAAGCGTGGAGTGGATGTCGGAATCGGGCGTGGACCAGTTCATCGAAGTCGGGGCTGGCAAGGTGCTGACCGGCATGGTGAAGCGCATCGCGCCGTCGGCCACCCTGACCACGATCAACAAGCCCGAGGAACTCGAGGCTTTCGCTGAATCGCTCTAGAACCCGAAAAAAAATCGGAGCAACAACATGTTTGACCTGACTGGAAAACGCGCGCTGGTCACCGGCGCGACCGGCGGCCTTGGCGGCTCTATCGCCAGGGCGCTTCACGCCGCCGGCGCCGAGGTCGCGCTGTCCGGCACGCGAGAGGAAAAGCTGCAGGACGTAGCGAAGGATCTGGGCGAGCGCACCCATGTCGCGCCGTGCAATCTCTCCGATCCCGCCTCCGTGGATGCTTTGCCGGGGCAGGCGTCCGAAATGATGGGCGGGCTGGATATTCTGATTTCCAATGCCGGCGTCACCCGCGACCAGCTGTTGATGCGGATGAAGGACGATGACTGGGAGACCGTCATCAAGGTGAATCTCGAGGCCTATTACCGCCTCTCCAAGGCCGCCATGCGCGGCATGATGAAGGGGCGCTGGGGCCGGATCATCGGAATCACCTCTATTGTCGGCGTCACGGGCAATCCGGGGCAGGCCAATTATGCGGCCTCCAAGGCCGGCATGATCGGTTTCTCGAAATCGCTGGCGCAGGAAGTCGCCAGCCGCGGCGTGACGGTGAACTGCATCGCGCCGGGCTTTATTGCATCGCCCATGACCGATGAGCTGAACGAGGCGCAGCGCGACGCCATCCTGCAGAAAATCCCCTCGGGCCGTTTGGGCACGGGAGACGAGATCGCCTCCGCCGCCGTTTATCTGGCCAGCGAGGAGGCGGGCTATGTCACGGGCCAGACACTGCATGTGAATGGCGGCATGGCGATGATATAAAGCGCCTTGCGAGGCGCCATTCGGGCTTGCTGGTCAAGCTGGAAAAGGCATGGTAAGCCACAAATCGAAACACAGATCACGCGGTCACAGGATTGCAGTCCGCGCGGTCGCCTCAGGGAAAAGGCCGGCCTAGACCGGCGTCTTCAATAAACACAGCAGAGGTTTGATATGTCTGACGTTCAGGAGCGCGTTAAGAAGATTGTTGTCGAGCATCTCGACGTTGAAGAAGACAAGGTGAAGCCGGAAGCCAGCTTCATCGACGACCTCGGCGCGGACTCGCTCGACAATGTCGAACTGGTCATGGCGTTCGAGGAAGAATTCGACATCGAGATCCCGGACGACGCAGCCGAGCACATCCAGACGGTCGGCGACGCCGTTAAATACATCGAAGAAAAGAAATAAGCAGACGCGTTAGCCTCGATCATGAAACGCCGCGTTGCGGTTACCGGACTGGGCCTTGTCACGCCGCTCGCAACGGGCGTCGAAGAGACTTGGTCGCGCCTTCTTGAGGGGCGGTCCGGGGCCAACAAAATCGAAAATTTCGAAGCGTCCGACCTCGCCTGTCAGATCGCGGCCCAGGTGCCGCGCGTTGACGGGCGCGGCGGCGGCGCGGCTGACATGGCCGGCGTTTTCGACCCGGAACAGACTCTTTCCTCGAAAGAGCAACGCCGGGTCGATGAATTTATCCTCTACGCCATCGCGGCCGCCGATCAGGCGGTCAAGGACGCGAACTGGACGCCAGAGGATGAAGAATCGCGTTTGCGCACCGGTGTTCTGATCGGCTCCGGCATTGGAGGTCTCCAGACCATCAATGACGCGGCGCTGGAGCTGGAGAAAAGCGGACCGCGCCGGATCGGCCCGTTCGTGATTCCCTCGCTCCTGATCAATCTGGCCTCCGGTCAGGTTTCCATCCGTTACGGTTTCAAGGGTCCGAACCACGCCGTGGTGACGGCCTGCTCCACGGGCGCGCACGCTATTGGCGACGCCAGCCGCTTCATTCAGCGGGGCGATGCGGACGTGATGATTACGGGCGGCGCGGAGGCGGCGATTTGCCGTCTGGGCATCGCCTCGTTCGTGGGCTGCCGCGCGCTGTCCACGCATTTCAACGACCGCCCGACGGAGGCCTCGCGTCCCTATGACAAGGACCGCGACGGTTTCGTGATGGGCGAGGGCGCCGGCATCCTCGTGCTTGAGGAAATGGAGCACGCCAAGGCGCGCGGCGCGAAGATCTACGCCGAAGTGGTGGGTTACGGCCTTTCGGGCGACGCCCATCACATCACGGCCCCGGCCGAGGATGGCGATGGCGGCTACCGCTCCATGAAGGCGGCCCTGGAGGACGCCGGGCTGGCTCCGGGCGACATCGATTACATCAATGCGCACGGCACCTCGACGCCGCTGGGCGACGAGATCGAATTGCGGGCCGTCGAGCGCCTGTTCGGCGAAGCCGCCAGCGCCGATCTGGTGATGTCCTCCACAAAGTCCTCCATCGGCCACTTGCTGGGCGCTGCGGGGGCTGTGGAAGGCGCGTTCTGCGCGCTGGCGATCCGTGACGGCGTCTGTCCGCCGACCATCAATCTGGACAATCCGTCCGTTGAGTCGCGGATCAATCTGGCCCCGAATAAAAAGGTTGAGAAGCCCGTCAAGGCGGCGCTTTCGAACTCCTTCGGGTTCGGCGGCACCAACGCCTCGGTGGTGCTAGTCGCTCCGTCGTGAGCGAAAAGCCCAAGCGCGGCCGGGGCGGTTTCCGGATTTTCCTGACCTTCCTGGTCACGGCCATCGTGCTGGCTGTCGCCATCGCGGGCGCGGGCCTTGCTGGCTACGCCTGGTTCAACAACAAGATTGCCGAAAACGGGCCGCAAACGCCCGATAACCAGCCCCGGATCGTGGTGCTGGAGCGCGGCTCCCACCTTGGCCGCATCGCCGATACGCTGGAAGCTGAGGGCGCGGTCACCGATGCGCGCTTCTTCGAATGGGCGGTGCGAATCGATGGCGGTGAAAACGCCCTGAAAGCCGGCGAATACGCCTTCCCGTCCGGCGCCAGCATAAACGATCTCTACCGCCAGATTCGCGAGGGGCGGGTGTTGCAGCATCCGGTGACCATCCCGGAAGGCTGGCCCAGCGTCATGGTCGCCGACATCATCAATGAAGCCGACGTGCTGAGCGGCGATCCGGTGGAGCCGCCGGCAGAGGGCTCGATCCTGCCCGAGACCTATATGGTCCAGCGCGGGACGGACCGGGCGGAATTGCTGGACAAGATGCGGGCCGCCCAGGACCGGCTTCTGGCCGATTTATGGGCCGCCCGTGACCCGGACTTGCCCTTCGAGACACAGGAAGAGGCCATCATTCTGGCCTCGGTTGTCGAGAAAGAGACCGGAATCGCGGCTGAACGGCCGCACGTGGCGGGCGTTTTCGTGAACCGCCTCAAGCGCGGCATGAAGCTGGAAAGCGATCCCACCATCATTTACGGCGTAACGCAGGGACGCCCCCTCGGGCGGGGCATTCGGCGTTCGGAGATTGATGCCGTAACAGACTGGAATACCTACCAGATTACCGGCCTTCCCAAGACGCCGATCGCCAATCCCGGCGCGGATGCGATCCGGGCTGTTCTCAATCCGCCGGAAACCGATGATCTGTTTTTTGTGGCAGACGGCACGGGCGGGCATGTTTTCGCGTCCAGCTATCGCGATCATCAACGCAATGTCGCGCGGTGGCGCCAGATTGAACGGGAGCGTCGCCGGTGAGCCTGAACGGAATGACCGGTTTTGGCCGCGCCGATGGCGTGGCCGGCGCGCTGGTCTGGCGCTGGGAGGTCCGCAGCGTCAACGGCAAGGGGCTGGATGCGCGCCTGCGCCTGCCCGGCGGCCATGAAAGACTGGAGCCTGCGGCGCGGGAAATGATCCGCAAACGCTTCGCGCGCGGCTCTATCCAGGCCAATCTTCAGCTTCGTCAGGACGCAGCCCAGGCGCAGCCCGCGGTCAATGAAGACGCGCTAAAAGCCCTTCTGGACGCTGCCGGCCCGCTGATCGAGAGCGGCAAGGTCGCCAAACCGCGGCTGGATGGCTTGCTGGGCCTGCCGGGAATGTTGCTCTCCGCTGAGGAAAGCGATGACGAAGAGGCCCTGAAGGCGCTCGATTCCACGTTGCTTGACGGTCTGAAAACCGCGTTGTCGGAGCTGGCGGAAGGGCGCTCAGGCGAAGGCGCGGCGCTGAAAACCGTTCTGCTTGAACACCTTTCCTCGGTCGAAACGCTGGCGGAAAAGGCCGCCCGCAGCGCCGGGGCGCAACCCGCTGCGATCCGGGACCGTATCAAAACCGCGCTGGCCGACCTGCTGGAAGGCGACCTGCCGGAGGAGCGTCTGGCAACGGAATCAGCCATGCTGGCCCTGAAAGCGGATGTCCGGGAAGAGCTGGATCGCCTCACCGCCCATGTTGAAGCGGCCCGGGCGTTGATCGAAAAGGGCTCCCCCTGCGGCCGCAAGCTGGACTTCCAGATCCAGGAATTGATGCGTGAAGCCAATACGCTGTGCTCCAAATCCGCCGATATGGAGCTGACGCGCATCGGCCTGGACCTGAAAGCGGTGGTGGATCAGATGAAAGAGCAAACGGCCAATGTCGAATAAGGACGAGATCCGGACCCGCCGCGGCCTGCTTCTGGTTGTTTCCAGCCCCAGCGGGGCCGGGAAATCATCCCTGTCATCGGAGCTGATGAGCCGTCATCCGGAGCTGACCCTGTCCGTTTCGGCCACGACACGGCCCCCTCGCGAGGGTGAAAAGGACGGGGTTCACTATCATTTCCTGTCCGAATCCGAGTTTGAAAAGCGCAAGGATGCGGGCTGGTTTTATGAGTGGGCTAAGGTCCACGGCAATTATTACGGCACGCCGAAACAGGCGGTTATCGAGATCCTGGAGCGTGGTTGCGACGTGCTGCTGGACATAGACTGGCAGGGCGCACAGCAACTTCACCAGCATCGCGACAAGGATGTCGTCTCCATTTTCATCCTTCCGCCGTCCATGACGGAGCTGGAATCGCGTCTGCGCAAGCGCGCGCAGGACACGGACGCGGTGATTCAGGGGCGTCTGGAAGGCGCGGCGGACGAAATTACGCACTGGGCAGAATATGATTACGTCCTGCTGAACGATGATTTTGACGCAACAGCCGCCAAGATGGACACGCTCCTGCGCGCCGAACGCCTGAAACGCTTCCGGCAGACCTGGCTGACGGAGTTTGTCGGCCAGCTTCTCAGCCAGAAATAGATTCGCGCCAGACTTTCGCGAGCCGCTGAAACGCCTGCACAGACACCGTTTCCGGGCGCGTCTCAGGGGAAATCTCAGCTATTTCAAGCAGTTTATGGGCGTCGCCCAGCGTTGATAGCGACTTGCGGAGCATCTTTCTGCGCTGTGTAAACGCCGCTTTCGTGACCGTTTCCAGTGCGGAAATGTCCGAAAAACGCTCCGATTCCGGCAGGAAATCGAGCCGGACGACCGCAGAATCGATCTTGGGCGGGGGCGTAAAGGCGCGCGCCGGAATGGTCATTTCCAACCGAACCTGGCATCGCGACTGCGCCAGAACAGCCAGCCTCCCGAAGTCTTTTCCGCCCGGGGAGGCCGCAATCCGGTCCGCGACCTCCTTCTGGAACATCAGGGACATGGATGGCGCGGGCGGCGGATCGGCCGTCAGCCACCCGGTCAGCAGCGGAGTTCCGACATTATAGGGCAGGTTCGCGACGATTGCGGATGGCCCGTCTCCCAGATAATCGCGCGGATTCACTGTCAAAGCGTCCGCGTGAATGACGTCCAGCCGCCCGCCGGACGCACGGTTTATGTCTTCCAGAAGCGGCAGGAAACGCTCATCCGTTTCTACGGCAAAGACCTTTTCCGCGCCGCTTTCCAGCAGGGCGCGGGTCAGGCCGCCGGGGCCGGGGCCGACCTCCATGACGCGCGCGCCATCAAGCGGCCCGGCGAGACGGGTAATCTTGCGGGTGACGTTCAGATCGTAGAGGAAGTGCTGGCCCAGTGATTTTCGGGCCAGCAGGCCGTGCGCGTCGGCCATGTCGCGGACGCCGGGCAGCGTATCCAGACTCATGCCGCGCGCCGCCGCGCGCCCGTCTCGCCCGCCAGTCTGAGCGCCGCAATCAGGCTGTCCGCGCGCGCCTTTCCCTGTCCGGCAATATCGAAAGCCGTGCCGTGGTCGGGGGAGGTGCGGGCGATGGGCAGGCCGAGGGTCAGGTTCACCCCGCCGTGGAAATCCAGCGTTTTCACCGGGATCAGGCCTTGATCGTGATACATGCAGATGGCCGCGTCATAGCCCGCGCGCGCTTCCTCATGGAACATCGTGTCCGCGGGACGGGCGTCGGAAATATCGATCCCTTCGCTTCGCAGGGCGGCGGCGGCGGGGTTGATGATGGATTTTTCCTCGACGCCGATCCGCCCGCCTTCGCCGGCATGGGGGTTGAGGCCGGCCAGGGCGATGCGCGGCGCCGCAATGCCGAAATCCCGCTTCAAGGCGTCATGGACCACGCGGGCCACGGCCTTGATACGGCTTTGGGTGATGGTGCGCGCGGCTTCGGCCAGTCCGACATGGATGGTTACCAGCGCGGTGCGCAGGCCGCCGCCGGACAGCATCATCACCGGGCCGCGTGGACCATCCCAGGCGGCGCCTTCGGTCAGGTGGGCGAGATATTCCGTGTGGCCGGGAAACGCGAAACCGTGGGCGTAAAGAACGGACTTGGCGATGGGGTTTGTGGCGACCGCCACGGTTTCCCCATCCAGAGTCAGGCGCACGGCGCGGCGGATGGAGTCCAGAACCGCCGGCGCATTATCGGGGTCCGGTTTGCCGGGCGTGACAGGCCGCGCGGCCGGGCAGGACAGAACGGGGAGGGCGTCCGAAAAGACATCAGCCGCTTCGGTGACGGTTTCAATCAGGCGCGGCGCGTCCATGCCGGCGGACCTTGCCGCCGCGCGCGCCGTTTCGGGGTCGCCGATCAGGACAAAGGCGGGGCCGGTTTCGCGCAAGGCGCGCCAGGCGGACAATGTGATTTCGGGGCCGATGCCGGCCGGGTCGCCCATGGTCAGGGCAATCAGATTGCCAGAGGCGGTCACCGGACGTCGACAGTGGATTCGCGGCGAACATCACGCAGATAGCCGCGCGCCAGAAGCGACTGGCGCTGACCGCGAAGCTGGCTGGCGATTTCCTCGTCGCTGGGCACGCCGTCAGCCGATTGCTGACGGTCGCACAGAACAAAGCTCTGGAGGCCCAGGGCGGTGTCCAGCGGAGCGGTCGCGGAGACCGGCTGCAGGCCGCTGACCGCCTGTTTGATTTCCGGCTGCAGGGCGTTGTCGGACAGGGAGCCCAGATTGGTCGGGAACGCGCCGTCCAGCTGTCCGGCGGCGTCTTCCACGGCGTCGCAGCTGTCAATGCCGTCGGCGACTTCCGCCAGCGCCTGGCGGGCTTGCTGACGTTCTTCCGCCGTGGCGTCTTCCGGCACCGGCAGGGTGATCGACTGCAGGCGCAGCTGATTGACCACGCCGCCTTCATTCTTGGCGCGCAGGGCGATCAGATAGACGCCGCCCGGCACCCGGATCGGCGGGCTGACCCGTCCGGCCGGCATCTCGCGCAGCACCGATTCCACTTCCGGGCGCAATTCGCCGGAGAGAACCCAGCCCGCATCGCCGCCAGACTCAGCCGTGGCCGAGGCAGAATATTCACGCGCCAGAACGGGGAATTCCGCGCCATCGACCATTTGCTGGATCAGGGAATTGGCCAGCTGGCGGACTTCCTGTTCTTCACCGACATTCTGAATCGGCAGGAAAATTTCGGCGATCAGGTAGCGCGGCTTGGACAGTGAATTGATGATGCGTTCGCGGGTTTCCGCGATCTGGTCGTCGGAAACCCGAACCCGGCCGCCATAACGCCCGTCCACCAGATACTGCCACGCCAGTTCCGACTTGATCTGGTCGCGCAGCGTATTGGGATAGATTCCCGAGGCGCGCAGATCGGCCAGGATGTCGTCAACCGTGACATTGTTCTGCTGTGCGAGACGGCCAAGGGCGCCGTCCACTTCCTCTTCGGTGACCTCCACCTCGTAACGGCGGGCCTCCTGAAGCTGGAGCTTCTCATCGACCAGAGACCGGAGGGCCTGATCCTCCATCCGGGTGAGGGTTTCCTCGTCCGGCTGGGCGCCGGTCGTGGCGATCATCAGCAACATGCGCTGGCGCACGTCAAAAGTGGAGATCGGCTCGTCATTGACGACCGCGGCAACGGCCTCGCCGGTTTGAGCGTGTGCGCCGGCGACGCCGCCGAGCGACAGAACCAAAGCAATAATCAGGCAGATAGGCTTCATGGTCGGAACACGCTTCGTTCAGAGAAATTCAAATACCGTGATCGGCGCGAAAACATAGCCAAAGCATAGCTTCACGCAATGTTTGCGGGCGCCCTGCGGGGCGGCTTTATCTTGTGCCGAACGCGCCAAGGCTCTTAAGCGAAAACCGCAGGACAATCGATTCAGAGGGGCCCAGCGCGCGGTCGGAGACATTGTTGTCCTGATAGACCAGCCGGACGGCCGTGCAGCAATCCTCGTATCCCAGGGAGAGATATTGCCGGCGGAATTCGCCCTCATCCATGTCGATCTTCGCGCCATAGCCGATGGACCAGTTCTCCCGCACCCACCATTCCAGCGAGGCGTCCATTTCTTCCTGCGGGCCGCGGCGGGAGAAGTCATTGGAGAAGTTGATGTATTCAGCGGAGGCGCGGATAAATTCGCCGCGATACTGGGCGTTGACCGCCAGACGCTGGGTTTCGAAATCATCTTCGTCCAGACGAACCTGGGTGCCGAGCTTCCAGCGGCGATCCGGCTCATAGCTGGCTTCCACCACATAATCGGAACGCTTGCTGGCCAGACCCGATTCCTCGGGCAGGAAATCGGTGTTGTCGCGCAGGCTTTGCCCCAGGAAGAGCGTCGCCTTGGCGTCGCGGCCCCACAGCGCGCTGACCCGGGCGCCGTAATTGGCCCGCAGACCTTCTTCCCAGCGGTCGAAGCCGGTGAACTTGTTCAGCTGGAACAGGTTCGACTCGCCCAGATCCAGCGTCAGGCTGTCCTGATTGACCAGATTTGCGGTGCCGGCGGTTATGCCGCTCGCCAGGCTGAGGAAATCGTCATTGTCGCCGGCCGCGGCGATCAGCTGCAAGCGCGGCTCGATCATCCAGTCCACCGACTCGCCGGGGCGGTAGAACGGATAGGTCAGGTCGACCCCGGCAAGGCCGAGCAGGCGGCTGAAATCGTCATCGGTTTCGTCGCGCGTGATCGGGTCGATTGCATCGGAGATATCGTAAAAATCGACACGACCGAATGCGAACGGTTCGGCCACGAAGCCGCCGCTGCTGACCCAGCGCGCCTTCCAGTCCAGCTCTCCGGTCGCCCGGCGGTAATCCACCCCGTCCGAGCGGGTGAGGGCGACGCCGTCAAAAACGGTCTCGACCCGGCCGAAAGAATCCAGATCGAAGAAATGGCGGGATTCCACAATCGGCAGAACCTGCGGAAGCGTGTCGTCATCCTCGTTCGCGCGCAGGCCCTGGAAATCCACGACGGCGGCGGTGTTGTAGGAATTTTCGTCCTGGCCGGCCACGAAGAGCTGGCTGATCAGGCGCTTACGCTCTGCGGCGTAGATGCCGCGGCGCGTGTCGCTTTCATTGAGGTCGTAACGGTCGAGATAGAGGTCATCGGAAACGCGCTCGACGCCAAAGCCCCAGGACCAGTCCTCATTGATGCTGAACAGGCCGCTGCCGAAAATATGGCCACGCAGTTTTTCGTCGCCGAACTTGTCGCCTTCGGAGCCGAAAAGCTGCTCGTAAGTGCCGCTGCCCTCCAGTTCCACGACGCCGGAGAAGAAACGCTTGGTGTATTCAAAGCCGATTAGCGGGTTCACATTGGTCATCACGCGCGGCGTAATGGTGAGGTCCTGGCTGGGCGTCACGGCCCAGTAGACCGGCTGCTGGTACCAGGCGCCGGTCTTGGACGACAGGCCGAAGGTCGGCATCAGCAGGCCGGACTTGCGCTCCACCGCCGGGTCGGGGTGGGCGAAGAAGGGCGCGTAGAAGACCGGGACGCCTTTCACCTCGAACACCGCATCGCGGTAATAGATCATCTCCTCTTCGTTATCCTGCACGACCTTGCGGGCGCGCAGGCGCCAGGTCGGCTTGGCGGAGATGTCTTCGGGGATCGGGCAGGCGGTATAGACCGCGTTTGTCAGCTGGTTCTTCTCGCCCTTGCGCGAGGCGTAGGACGCCATGGCCTTGCCGTCATTGGGCAGGCGGATGGAGAAACTTTCAGCCAGGCCGGTGCTGAGATCGTCTGTCAGCTCGACGTCTTGGGCGTATTCGACGGTTCCGTTTGCCTCGATAATCGTGACGCCGCCGCTGGCGAAAACCTGTCCGGTCGAGGGCAGGTATTCGACGCGTCCGGCGCGGACCACGCGTTCCTCGTAGCGCGCCTCGACATTGCCCTCCGCGATATAGCGGCCGTTCTCCCGCTCATAGGTAACGGAGTCGGCTTCCAGATAGACGCCGCCTTCCGCGAAGAACGAACTGTCAGCTTGTGCGAGGGCCGGCGCGGCCTGGAAAGCGCCAATCGCGAGCGCGGTCGCGGCGACGGCGTATTTCAGCGTAGATTTCAGCCGCATGATTTGGCGATCATCCTCCCCGCGACGCACGGTATTTAAGCCAGACCTGATCGTTAGCCGACCTCGGCGCGCGCGTCCACGGGCCAGACACTTATCCGTCTTCCATCTGAGCGATAAAGGCGGTGGCCAGGAACAGCGCCGCCAGCGGCGCCGCGGAGGCCGCAAGGGCGGGAGGCAGGCTGCCGCTTTCGGCGATAGCGGCCAGAAGATCGTCGGTGAAAAACAGCAGGAAACCGCCCGCCCCGCCCAGCACGGCAAGGGGAAGCGCCCCGCCAAGACGGGCCAGGCGCAGGGAAACCGCCGCTCCAATCATCGCCATGGCGGCCAGCATCAAGGGCATCGCCGCAAGGCTGAAAAAGCGGATTTCGTAATTGCGGCTGGACGCGCCGGAGGATTCGGCCGTGCGCATGGCGTCTCTCAGGCGCCAGAAGGACAGGGACTTGGCCTGTTCCTCCCGGTCGAAGACGGTTTCAGAATCAATATTGGAGGGAAAAGACACCGCCTCCAGAGCGCGCGGCTGCGCGCCCGGTGATGATTCGACCGCGTTTTCCAGTTGCCAGAACCCGGCGCGGAGGGCGGCGCGTTCGGCGTCTATGCGCTCCACAAAGCTCATCTGGCCGTCGATGTCGGGCTCGTAAAAGAAGAAAGTGGCGTTGATCAGTTCGTCATTGCCCTGATCGACCGCGGTCGCGCGGATAATGGTTTTCTGTCCGGGCGATCCGCCCAGCAGCCAGAGCCGCCCCTGGCTGACCACCTGGGTCTGGGTTTCGCCGCGCACCATTTCGGCGCGGCGCTGCTCGAACTCTGCGTTCATCTCGGCCGCGATCGGGTTCAGCGCGACCGGGGCGAGCAGGCCGATGATGATGGCGAGCGCCAGCGGCGGCGTCAGGAAGCGCCAGGCGGACAGGCCCGCGGCGCGCATCACGATCAGCTCCGACCGTCGGTTCAGCCGGAACAGGGCGTACATGGTGCCGAACAGGATGATGAAGGGCAGGGTGGTCTCGACCAGCATCGGGGTCTTGAGCAGGGTCAGCTGACCCAGCGCGAACGGGTTCGCGTTCTCCGCCCGCGCGCCGACGGTGCGGGTCTGCTCCACAAAATCGACCAGCAGAATCAGCGTCAGGACGATGCCCAGTACGAGGCTGAGCCCTTGCAGCGTCTGCGAGTAGAGGTAACGCCCCAGCTTGGAGAAGAGCAGGATCACGCGGTCGCCCTCTTAAACAGGTTGCGGTGCGGCGCCCGTCTTTTGGGATTGAGCAGCATGATGATGGCGACGCCGCCGCCGGCCAGCGGCACGGCGTATTGCAGGATATTCAGCAGCGGGTCGTCATTGGCGGCTGACTGCGCTGCAAAGCCCAGCAATCGGACCGCCAGCGCAGCGCCCGTGGCGATCCATATTCGCCGGGCATAGCCGACCCGGCTGAAATCACCGCCTATCAGCGCCAGAATGGCGATCAGGACTACGGCAATATCGTGGATGGGCGTGGCGATCCTCGAATGGCCCTCGGCCAGCATCTCGTCACGGTTGGCCGCTTCCCAGTGATCGGTGGGGTCCGGGAACAGAAGCTCGTGCAGGTAGCGGTCGGAGAGTTTGTAGACCAGCTCCCCCTGCGGCTCGACAAAGCGGGTGAGGTCGAACGGGTAGGTGTCGAAATCGAGGTAGGAGAGGCGGCCGTCATCCTCGATCTGCTGGATGCTGCCCTGTTGCAGAATGATCTGCGGCGATACCGCGCTCTGCACCAGCCGCCCGGTCTTGGCCATGTAGACCACCGGCTTGGACGGGTCGCGCGCGTCCTCGATCATCAGGCCGGTCAGCTGACCTCCCGGCTGCACGTCCTGCAGATAAAGGGTGAGGTCGTCGCTGGGCTTCACGAATTCGCCCGGCTTGACCAGCGTGGCGGCGAGATCCGCTTGTGCGTCGTACAGGGTGCGCCGCATCTCCCGGTAGGAGAAGGGCTGCGCCCACAGCATGATCGCCAGATGCGCCGCCGCGGCCAGCAGGGCCAGTCTGAGCGCTGGCGTAACCACGCCCCAGCGCGACATGCCGGAAGCGGAGGCGACCACCAGCTCGCTCTCCGTGTGCAGTCTGTGCAGGGCGTATGTGACCGAGATGAACAGGGCGATGGGAATGACCAGCGAAAGCAGCTGGGGCATCGCCAGCACCGTCACATAGACGAAGATATAAAGGCCCCGCTGCTCCTCCACGAGCAGGGATATGCTCGCCAGACTCTGGGTCAGAATCGCAAGGCCGGTCAGCGCGGCAAGCGCCACGATGAAAGGCCAAAGGATCTGGCGGAAGAAATAGGCTTGCAGGTGCTTCATCGGGCGGGGCTGACAGAGGCGGGTTGGCGGGGTTCTAACCTAGCCCCGGATCGGATACCACAGCGCATAACGCCCATATGAATGATGCGGCGCTGAAAATTCATACTGCGCCGAAATAAAGCGATATTGTGAGGACGCCATGAAAATAAGTTTCGTTGATCCCTCTGACGCCAAAGGTTCGCTGGCGGTTCTTTCATTTGAAGACGACGGCCTGAGCTCTGCTGCAAGCGCCGTGAATGATTCGACCGGCGGCGCGGCGATGCGCGCGACCGGCGCTTCGCGCTTCCGCGGCAAGGTTGGCCAGATCGCCGAAATCCTGGCCCCGGGCGGGGTCGAAGCGGACCGGATCCTGGTGGTCGGCGCCGGCAAGGCGGACAAGCTGGACCGTGACGCGCTGGAACGGATCGCCGCCAGCGCGGTGAAGCGCGTTCTGGCCTCCGGCGAGAAATCCCTGACGCTGCGTCTGGACGGCGTGAAGGTCAGCGCAGACGACGCCGCCGCCGCCGGGGTGGCCGCGCACATGGCCGCCTACCGGTTCGATCATTACCGCACCAATCTGGACGCCGACAAAAAACCGTCCCTGGAATCCTTCCAGATTGCTGTCGATGACGCAGTGGCGGGCGAGGACGCCTGGAGCCGTTACCAGCATATCGCCGAAGGCGTGTCGCTGGCCCGCGACCTGGTTGGCGAACCGCCCAACGTGCTGTTCCCCGCCGCCTTTGCCGAACGCTGTCAGGCGCTGGAGGCGCAGGGCGTCGAAGTTGAAGTCCTGGACGAGAAGAAGATGGCGGAGCTGGGCATGAACGCCCTGCTGTGCGTCGGACAGGGCAGCCGCAAGGAATCCAAGCTGGCCATTATGAAATGGATGGGCGACGACAACGATGAGAAGCCGATCCTTCTGGTCGGCAAAGGCGTCTGTTTCGATGCGGGGGGCATCTCGCTGAAGCCCGGTGACCGCATGTGGGACATGAAGGCCGACATGGGCGGCGCCGCGGGCGTCACGGGCGCGATGCGCGCCATCGCGGGGCGCAAGGCCAAGGTCAACGTGATCGGCATTGTCGGTCTGGTCGAGAACATGCCGGACGGCGACGCCACGCGCCCGAGCGACATCGTGAAATCGGCCAGCGGTCAGACGATCGAGGTTCAGAATACCGACGCCGAAGGCCGTCTCGTCCTCAGCGACGCGCTCTGGTACGGCCAGACGCATTTCGATCCGGCCTGCGTGATCGACATGGCGACGTTGACCGGCGCGATGGTGATTTCGCTGGGTCAGGAATATGCGGGCGTCTTCACCAATTCCGACACGCTGTGGAGCGGTCTGGAAGAAGCCGGCAAGAACGGATCGGAGCAGGTCTGGCGCCTGCCGCTGGCCGATGGCTATGACCGTCTGCTGGATTCCGACTATGCCGACATGAAGAATATCGGCGGGCGGGCGGCCGGTTCGATCACCGCGGCGCAGTTCCTTGGCCGTTTCATCGACAAGGACCGCGACTGGGCGCATATCGACATCGCGGGCGTGGCGATGAAAGACAAGCGCGACGACCCGCGGGAGCCCGTCTGGGGCACCGGTTGGGGCGTGCGTATCCTGGACCGCTTCGCCGCGTCGCGGGAGAAATAGGCTCAAGCGATGGGGGAGGTCTGGTTCTACCATCTTGAGCGCGCCTCGCTGAACGAGACGCTCCCCTCGCTGCTTGAGAAGACACTCCAGAAGGGCTGGCGCGCCCTGGTGCGCGTCGGCTCTCAGGAGCGTCTGGATTCCCTCGACGGCCTGCTCTGGACCTATCGTGATGAATCGTTCCTGCCGCATGGCCGGTTTGATTCCGAGGATGCCGAGCGTCAGCCGATCCTGCTGACGCTGGACGCCGACAACGCCAATTCGGCCCAGATTCTTTTCCTTACAGACCCCTCCGCCGCGTTCGATGTGGAACAATTCGAGCGCGTGGCGCTTGTGTTCGACGGAAACGATCAGGACTCGGTCGCCGCCGCACGCGAGCGATGGAAAGAGGCCCGGTCAAAAGATGCGGCCGTCAGCTACTGGCGGCAATCGGAGGACGGACGATGGACAAAGGCGGGATAATTGCGGGCGCGGCCATGATCGCGGTGTTGTATGGCTGCACGGCCATGGACGGCGATATGAATACCGGAAAGACGCCGCCCCCGCCGTCTGATCGGGGTTCCTGCGGCGCGGCCATGTTCCAGAGCATGGTGGGCCAGCCGGAAGGCGAGATCCATGAGCCGAGCCTGCCGACGCCTTACCGCATCATCGGCCCGGACGACATGATCACGCAGGACCATCGTCCGGATCGCCTGAACATCTATCTGGATGGCGATGATCGCGTGAAAAGCGTGCGCTGCGGCTAGGCCTCGATTTCGGCCTTGGCCTTTTCATAGGTCTCGGCCGCTTCCAGCCATTCGGTTTCCAGCTCTTCGAGCTTCTTGACCGTCTGCCCGCGCGATTGTGAGAGCTTCGCGGCGGCTGCGGGCTGTTTCTCATAGAGGTCCGGCGCGGCCAGCAAGCCGTCCAGTTCCTCGATCTCGGCGCGCAGTTTTTCCATTTTCTTTTCAATGTCCTGCGTGCGTTTCTTGAGAGGCGCGATTTCGGCCCGGCGGGCGGCGGCGTCGCGTCGGCGGACGGAGCGCGCGTCTTCGGATTTCTGCGGCTTTGCCGGACCGTCCGGGTTGTCTTCGCCCCTCAGGACATAGCGGCGGTAATCGTCCAGATCGCCATCGAAGGCTTCCACGCCGCCATTCTCCACCAGCCAGAGACGGTCGGAGACCGAAGCCAGGAAATGGAAATCGTGGCTGATGATGATCGCCGCGCCCGGGAAATTATTGATGGCGTCGGCCAGCGCGGCCCGGGAATCGATATCCAGATGGTTGGTCGGTTCGTCGAAAACCAGAAAATGCGCGCCCTCAAAGGTCGCCAGGAACATCAGCAGGCGGGTTTTCTCGCCGCCTGAGAGTTCGCCCGCCGGCGTTTCGCCTTTGGCTTGCGGCAGGCCGACCGAGCCGAGCTTCGCGCGGCGCTGAGCCTCCGTGGCTTCCGGCATCAGTTCGACAACGTGCTCGTAAGCGGACTTCTTCGGGTTCAGGGCGTCCAGCGCATGCTGAGCGAAATAGGCGATCTGCAACTTCTTGTGAGAGCCGACGCGCCCTTCCTGCGGCGGTAGCAAGCTGGTCAGCGCCTTGATCAGGGTGGATTTGCCTGACCCGTTACGGCCCAGCAGTCCGATGCGGTCATCGCCATTGATCAGCAGGCTGATATCCCTGAGCACGGGTTTTCCCGGCTCGTACCCAAGCGTTGCATGATCGAAGCGCACCAGAGGCGGCGACATGCGGCGCGTGCTTTCAGGAATGAAGAAGGGCGCGACCGGGTGGGCGATTGAGGTGGCGACGGGCTTCATGCGCTCCATGCGCTTGATCCAGCTCTGCGCCTGCCGCGCCTTGCTGGCCTTGTAGCGGAAGCGGTCGATCAGCTCGCCCAGGCGGCGCTTCTCCTCCTCCTGCTTGTCACGCAGCTTCAGGTCGAGGCGCTGGCGTTCCTCCAGCTGGCGTTCGAAATCGTCATAGCCGCCCTCATAGGCGGTCAGCTTGCCGTCCATCAGGTGCAGGATGCGGTCGCAGGCATTGTTCAGCAGACTGCGATCATGGGAGATGATCAGAGCCGCGCCCTCGAAGCGCGACAGGTGACGCTCCAGCCAGACCGCGCCTTCCAGGTCCAGATAGTTGGTCGGTTCGTCCAGCAGCAGCAGATCGGGCCGCGCGAATAAAGCGCCCGCCAGCGCCACGCGCATACGCCAGCCGCCTGAGAAGGTTTTGCACGGCGCCGATTGCTGTTCGTGCGAGAAGCCAAGACCGTTCAGGATGGCGCCGGCGCGCGCTTCGGCGGAATAGGCCTCGATATCGGCAAGGCGTGTCTGAATTTCGGCAATGCGGTTGGGCTCGGTGGCGGTTTCCGCTTCTTCCAGCAGCGAAGCGCGCTCGGTGTCCTGCGACAGCACGAAGTCCATGACCGGGACCTCGCCGGCCGGCGCTTCCTGATCGACCCAGCCTAGGCGCGCGCGCTGACGCACGCGCACAGAGCCGCCATCGGGGGCGAGCGTGCCGCGGATCAGGCGGAGAAGGGTGGTCTTGCCCGTGCCGTTGCGCCCGACAAGCCCGACATGGCCCGACGCGGGGATGTGCGCGCTGGCCCCGTCAAAGAGTTTTCGCCCCTCCAGCGTGAATTCCAGATCGTTGATGTGCAGCATTTTATCGAGTCGGACTGTTGGGGTTCGGCAGCGGACTGCTTTACAGGGTCAGGGGCCGTTGCTAGAGGCCGCGACGACATTTCCCAAATACTTTATCTCAAGAGGAGAGAAGCGATGGCGGTCGAGCGCACCCTGTCCATCATCAAGCCCGACGCGACCAAGCGGAACCTGACGGGACGTATCAACGCCCTGATCGAGGAAGCCGGTCTGCGTATCATTGCCCAGAAGCGGGTTCAGATGAGCCGCGAGCAGGCGGAAGGCTTCTATGAAGTCCACAAGGAACGCCCCTTCTTCGGCGAACTGGTCGACTTCATGATTTCCGGCCCGGTCGTGGTCCAGGTCCTGGAAGGCGAAAACGCCATTGCCCGCTATCGCGAAGTGATGGGCGCCACCAACCCGTCCGAAGCGGCGCCGGGCACGATCCGCGCGGAGCACGCCGAATCCATCGGTGAAAACTCCGTCCACGGTTCGGACGCCCCGGAAACCGCGGCGAACGAAATTCCGTTCTTCTTCAAGGACGAAGAGATCGTCGGCTAATCGCCGGTCTGTGGCTTGTGCGGCGCCGGGTAGAATAAAGGCCCGGCGCCGGGCTTGCCGTTTTCCAGCTCCAGCACCACGCGCTCCCGGCGCACGCTGGCGCGGCCCTCCGCCACCAGGCGGACGCATTCCGGGTAGAGCAGATGCTCCGCCGCCAGAACCCGTTCGGCGAGGTCGGCGGGCTCGTCTTCCTCGAAAACCGGCACGGCGGCCTGTCCCACGATGGGGCCGTCATCCATGTCTTCCCTGACGAAATGAACCGTACAGCCATGGATGCGGACGCCCGCGTCGATGGCGCGCTCATGCGTGTTCAGGCCGCGGAAGGCGGGCAGGAGCGAGGGGTGGACGTTCAGGATCTGGTCGCGCCATTCCTTGACGAAATCCTCGCCCAGCAGGCGCATGAAGCCGGCGAGGCAAATAAAGTCGATTTTTTCCTGTTTCAGCCGCGTATCCAGCGCGTTTTCGAACGCGGCGCGGTCCGGATAGTCGGCGTGACCGAGAACGGCGGTCGGCGCGCCCATGTCCCGCGCGATTTCCAGCCCCCCTGCGCCGGCCTTGTTCGACAGGACCAGAGCGACTTCCGCGGGGAAATCCGGATTCTGGCAGGCCTGAAGCAAGGCGCGCATGTTCGACCCGCGCCCCGATATCAGGATGGCGATGCGGGCGGTCATTTTGCAGCGGCCAGCTTGCCGATTTTCCAGACGCATTCATCGGCGTCTTCCAGCGCCTGAATCGTGCTGTCGGCGTCTTCGGCGGCCACGCAAAGCACCATGCCGACGCCCAGATTGAAGGTGCGGCGCATTTCAGCTTCCTCAATGCCCCCGGCCTCCTGCAGCCAGCTGAACAGGGCCGGACGCGGCCAGGCGTCATAATCGATTTCGGCGTTCAGGGATTTGGGCAGCATGCGCGGCAAGTTCTCGGTCAGGCCGCCGCCGGTGATGTGGGCCGCGCCCTTCACCTTGCCGGCCTTCAGCAGCGGCAGGACGGAGCGGACATAGATGCGCGTCGGGGCCAGCAGCGCATCGCCCAGCGTGGAGCCCTGGGTAAACGGGGCGGGGTCGGAGACGGCGAGGCCTTCGCGCTCCACCACGCGGCGGATCAGCGAGTAGCCGTTTGAATGGGCGCCGGAGGAGGCGATGCCGATGAGAACGTCGCCGGCCGCCATGTCCTTTTCGCGCGGCAGGATGGCGTGGCGCTCCACCGCGCCGACCACGAAGCCGGCTAGGTCAAATTCGCCCTTGCCATAGATGCCGGGCATTTCCGCCGTTTCGCCGCCGATCAGGGCGCAACCCGCATCGCGGCAGCCGGACGCGATTCCGGCAATGACTTCGGCGGCGTGCGTCGGGTCCAGCTCCCCGGTCGCAAAATAATCCAGGAAAAAGAGCGGTTCGGCCCCCTGGACCAGAACGTCATTGACGCACATGGCCACGAGGTCCGCGCCCAGCCCGTCGAAGCGGCCGCTGTCGATGGCGACTTTCAGCTTCGTGCCGACGCCGTCCGTGCCGGAGATCAGGACGGGATCCTGATAACCGGCGGCCTTCAGGTCGAACGCGCCGCCGAAACCGCCCAGATCGCCTTCCGCGCCCGGCCGCCGGGTGGCCTTGGCCAGCGGCTTGATCAGGTCGACAAGCTTGTCGCCGGCGTCGATATCGACCCCGGAATCCTTGTAGGTGAGGGGCGTTTTCTTGTCTTCGGCCATCGGGGATCGTCTCTGGTGCTGAATCGGCTAAGAGCGGAGCTTAAAAGAGAATGGCTGCGCAAGATATCGATCCCGCGCTTCACCGCCGCTATAGTTTCGCAGAAGACGCAAATCAAAGGGGAACCGCCGTGCTTCGAGCCATTTGCATACTGATCCTGGCCGGATTTGCCGCTGTATCGGCGCAGGCCCAGGACGATATCGACATGTTCACGATCTCCGGCGTGAAGATCGATGCTTCGGGCGAAACCGCCACGGACGCGCGGCAGGCAGCCATCGCGGAAGGCTCCGCCAAGGCCATGCGCAAGCTGTTTGAGCGGCTGACCCTGCGCGAGGATCACGACTCGCTGCCCGGCGTTGCGCCGTCCACCGCGACATCGCTGGCGACGGGCTTCCAGATCGATAACGAGTTGCGCTCCCCGACGCGCTATCGCGGCTTGCTGACCGTGTCCTTCGACCCGGTGGGCGTTTCGCAATATCTGCGCAATCGCGGGATCGCCTTCGTGGAGTCCGCCGCGCCGCCAACGCTGGTCCTGCCGGTGCTGGACGCCGGCGGCCGGGCGCGGCTGTGGGAGGCCAATCCCTGGGGCGATGCGTGGGACGAGGACCGTTATGCGGCGACCTTCACGCCGGTCATGCTGGCTGACGGCTTCGATACCGACAACGACATTCTGACCGCGCAAAAGGCGCGCGATCTGGACACGGACGCGATCCGCGCCCTGGCCCGGCTCTACAATGTCGAGCGGGTCCTGGTCGCTGTTGCGCGGCCGGATCAGGGCAATGCGCGCGTTGATCTGACCTTTATCCGCACCGAGCCGGAGTTCGAGGAAATTGAACGGCTGCGCGAGGAGAAACTGCGCCGGCAGGAGCCCTCCTTCGATGATGATTTGATGGATGAGCCCGGAACCGGCGACATGGATCAGGACGGCGAGAAAAGCGCCTTCGGCGATGATTTCGAGCCTGTCGTGACGCCGCTGGATCCCGTGCGGGTCAATCGCGAGGAAGGCGATAATATTCTGGAGATCGCGGCCGATCGTTCGCAGATCCAGCTTGCCGAGCTTTGGAAACAGACCGCCATCGTTCGGGCCAAGCAGAAGACGGAAGTGCAGCTGACCGTCATGTACCGCAATATCTCCGAATGGCTGGAGCTGCGGTCGGCGATCGGGGCCTCGCCGTTCATCGCCGATGCGCGGCTGGACGGCATTTCCCGTGACGGCGCGCTGATGACCGTGACCTATCGCGGTCTGCGCGAACAGCTGATGGGCGACCTCTACAAGCGCGGCGCGCGCATGCAGAGCAGCCAGGAGCTGGGCGAGGTGGTTCATGCCCTGACCTGGCGGCCGTTCGAGGATGAGCGGTTTGGCGAGGATGATGACGGCATGATGGATAACCGGCGGGACGACCGTTTCGGCGACGCCTCCGGCCAGCGCGAAGAACGCTTCGACAGAGGCCTATGACGGGCCAGCTTCGACTCGAATGGCCGGCGCGGACGGATTTGAGCGCGACCAGCTTTGTCGCCAGCCCGTCCAGCGCCCCGGCCGAGTCGGCTCTTTCCGCTTGGCGCGGCTGGCCAAACGGGGCCTTCGCTCTGATTGGTCCCTCCGGCGCGGGGAAGACCCATCTGGCGCACATCTGGGCGGATGCCGCCGGCGCGCGCGCCGTGAGTCCGGGCGACAGCCCGCCGGGGCAGGGTGTGGCGCTGTATGAAGACGCGGACCGCAATCTGGATGATCAGCTGGCGTTCTCGCTGATCAACAACGCCATGAATGGCGGCATGGAGGCGGTGCTGTTCACGGCGCGCACGCGCCCGGTGACCTGGCCCTCACGCCTGCCGGACCTGGATTCGCGCTTGCGGGCGCTGTCTTTCGTTGAGATCGAGGCGCCGGGCGAGGCGGAGCTGGCGCAAATCCTCAGCAAGCTGTTACGTGATCGTCATGTGCGTCCGCGACAACGCCTGATCGATTATCTGTTGCGCCGTATGGAACGATCTCCCGGCGGCGCGCGTGATCTGGTGGAGCGGCTCGACCGCGCCGCCGCGGCGCGCGGGGAACGCATCAATCTGGCGCTGGCCCGGGATTATTTTTCAGACGGCGAGAAAGCGGACGCGGAATGAACGACGCAATGATGGACAGCCCCCAGGCCCAGCACGGCGCGCCGCGGAAAGTTGAGCCGTCCAGCCTGCTGAACTCGCCCGAGCGGTTCATCAATCGCGAGCTCTCCTGGCTGCAATTCAATCTCCGCGTTCTGGAGGAGTCGGAAAACCCGGCGCACCCGGTGCTGGAGCGGCTACGCTTCCTGTCCATCTCCGCCAGCAATCTGGACGAATTCTACATGGTGCGCGTCGCCGGCCTGCGGGCGCAGGTGAGGGCGGGCGTGATCGTGCCCAGCCAGGACGGACTGACCCCGCAACAGCAGCTGGACGAAATCTCGATCGTCGCCAATGAACTGATGGACAAGCAGCAGGAACGCTGGCGGGTCCTGAAAACCGAAATGGCGGACGCCGGGATCGAGGTGGTCGAGGGCGGGGACCTGGGCGCTTCCGAGCTCGAATGGCTGCGCGAAGACTATTTGATGAGCATTTTGCCGGTGATCACGCCGCTGGCGGTGGACCCGGCGCATCCGTTCCCGTTCATTCCGAATCTGGGGTTTGCGCTGGCGCTGAAGCTGATCCGCCCCGGCGAGCGCGGCCATATGAACGGCCTGATCCCGATTCCGAGCGGCGTGGAGCGTTTCGTGGAGCTGCCGGCTTCTACCGGCGAGCATGACGGTCGCGAGGTCCGGCGATTCATCGCGCTGGAGGATGCGATCGGCCTGTTCGTCGACGTGCTGTTCCCCGGATATCAGGTGGACGCGCAGGGGGCTTTCCGGATCATTCGCGACTCCGATATCGAGATCGAGGAAGAGGCGGAGGATCTGGTCCGCGAGTTTGAGTCCGCGCTGAAACAGCGCCGCCGAGGGGTGCTGGTCCGCCTGAAGATCGATTCCCGCACGCCGCAGCAATTGCAGGATTTCATTGCCGAGGAGCTGAACGCCGAACCGCGGGATGTCATCCCGACCAACGGCCTGCTGGGCCTCGGGCAGGTGGCGCAGCTGATACTGGACCAGCGCCCGGACCTGACCTTCAAACCCTATGAGCCGCGTTTCCCGGAGCGTATCCGCGACCATGACGGGGATTGCTTCTCCGCCATCCGCGCCAAGGACATCCTTGTCCATCACCCCTATGAGTCGTTCGACGTGGTGGTGCGCTTCCTGCGGCAGGCGGCCAGCGACCCGAGCGTGGTGGCGATCAAGCAGTCGCTCTACCGCACCAGCAAGGACTCCCCCATCGTCCGCGCCCTTATCGAGGCGGCGGAGGGCGGCAAGAATGTTACCGCGCTGGTGGAGCTGAAGGCGCGCTTTGACGAGGAAGCGAATCTGAAACTGGCGCGCAGCCTTGAGAGCGCGGGCGTGCAGGTCGTCTATGGCTTCGTCGATTACAAGACGCACGCCAAGGTCAGTCTGGTGGTCCGCCGCGAAGGCGGGGAGCTGCGCACCTATACCCATTACGGCACGGGCAATTATCACCCTGTAACGGCGAAGATTTATACCGATTTGTCGCTGTTCAGCGCCGACCCAGAGCTGGGCCGGGACGCCGGACGGGTATTCAATTACGTCACCGGCTACGCCCAGCCCCATAAGCTGGAAAAGATCGAACTGGCGCCGATCACCCTGAAGAAGACCCTTCTGGAGCTGATCGACGACGAGATGGATTATGCCCGCGCGGGCAAACCGGCCACGATCTGGGCCAAGATGAATTCGCTGCTGGACCCGGTGATCATCGACAAGCTCTATGAGGCGTCCAATGCCGGCGTGCGGATCGACCTTGTGGTGCGGGGCATCTGTTCGCTGCGGCCGGGCGTTCCGGGGATGAGCGACAATATCATGGTCAAATCCATTGTCGGCCGATTTCTGGAACATTCCCGCATTGCCTGTTTCGGCCGGGGAGAGCCGATGCCGTCGCCGGCCGCGCGGGTCTATATTTCTTCGGCCGACTGGATGCCGCGCAATCTGGACAGGCGGATCGAACAGTTCGTGCCGGTCGACAATCCGACCGTCCACCGCCAGATCCTGAACCAGATCATGGTGTCGAACCTGAATGACGAAGAGCAGAGCTGGATCATGCAGCCGGACGGAACCTATATCCGCGTCGATTGCAGCGAGCTGGAGCGCCCGTTCAGCGCCCACCGCTATTTCATGAACAATCCCAGCCTGTCCGGGCGCGGCGAGGCGCTGGCTTATGATCCGCCGCCCGTGCTCAGCGTGGCGGAGCCCCGGGAGAACAGGCGCGAGGCATGAGCGAAACGCTGCTCGGTCCCAGTCTCGCCGCGGCTCAGTCCCCGGAACCGGACAAGACTGTTTCACAGGCCGCGGTAATCGATATCGGGTCCAACTCGGTCCGGCTGGTCATCTATTGGAGGGACGGCCGCGCTTCCTGGCCGATTTTCAACGAGAAGACCCTGGCGGGTCTGGGGCGCGGGGTGTCCGAAACAGGGCGCCTGAACGAGGACGGCGTCCGCTCCGCCCTGGCCACATTGCGGCGCTTTCGCCAGATCATTGACGCCCGTGAAGTCCAGCAGGTGACGGCGTTCGCCACGGCGGCCGTTCGCTATGCGGAAGACGGCGAGGCGTTCCGGAACCAGGTTCGCGAAGAGTGCGGCTTTTCCATAAAGGTGCTTTCAGGGACCGACGAGGCCCGGTTGACCGCCCTTGGCGTGATCGCGGGCGGGGCGGAGGAGCGCTTTCTGGTCGGGGATCTGGGCGGATCCAGTCTTGAGCTGACCGATGTGGCGGACCAAAAGCCCGGCCAGGGCGTCAGCCTGCCGCTGGGGCCGCTGGCGCTGATGATGGACGAGTCCTTTGACGAGAAGGCGGCCCGCAAGGCGATTGATGCGGAATTTGACCGCATTTCGGACCTTCTGGACGGCGCGCCGCCGGTTTTTTACGCCGTGGGCGGGGCGTGGCGAAATCTGGCGCGCATCGACATGATGCTGCGGGATTATCCGTTGAACGTCCTGCATCATTACGAAATGCCGCGCGCCGAAGCCCTCAAGATGACGGACTTCGCGATCAGCCAGAGCCCGGCCTCGCTCAGCGAAATTCCCGGCGCGTCTTCGCGGCGCGCGCCGACCCTTCCCTATGCCGCCTATCTTCTGAAGGCGCTGATTGAACGCGCCGGGCTGGAAACCGTTTTCGTGTCGGCCTACGGGGTGCGGGAGGGCGCGCTTTTCAACCGACTTCCGCGCAAGGTCCGCAAGCTGGAGCCGCTTCTGGCGAGCACCGTGGCGCTGGCGCGCCGACTGAGCGGGACGCCCTATTTCGGCGCCGAGCTGGCGGACTGGGTGGAGCCGGTCTTTACCGCACAGGCCAGCGCGTTCTCGCGGGAACGCGATACGGTTCTGCTGGCCGCGGCGGCCTCACTGGCCGATATCGGCGCGGCCATGCATCCCGATCACCGCGCCGCCCTTGTCGCCGACCAGGTGCTCTATGCGCCGTTCGCCGGGCTGGATCATTACGAGCGCAGTTTTCTGGCCGCGGCGCTGCATCACCGATACGCCGGAAAAACCAGCCTTGCGCCGGATTCCACCATTGCCCGTCTGCTGACGCAGGAACAGCTGGATGCGGCCTTGAAGCTGGGACTGGCGCTGCGGCTGGGGGCGGTCCTGTCGGCGCGCACCAAGAACCTGCTGGCGCGGACCACCCTGACGCTTGAAGACGGCACGCTGCGTCTGGAATTGAGCCAGAGCGCGCGGGAACTGGCGGCGGACACCAGTGAAAAGCGGCTTGGACAGCTGGCCGATGCGCTGGGCGTCAAAAACGAGATCGTGATCGGGGACCGCTAGACGGGACGCGTCACCACTTCGCCGTTTTCGATCAGCAGCGCGGTCTCGCCGCGTTTCAGCTTCAGGGCCTCCTCGCCGAACACTTCGCGGCGCCAGCCCTTGAGAGCCTGAACGTCCGGTTCGTCCCAGGCCGCGATCTGTTCCAGGTCGGAGACGGTGGCGATCATGCGCGGCGATACGCCCCGCGCTTCGCTGACATGACGCAGCAGCACTTTCAGAAGCTCCACTGTCGGGCCGATGCCGGCGGGCAGCGGCTTGCGCTTTTCGACCTCGGGCGCGTGCGCCTTGGGGTCGGACATCGCGGTCTTCAACGCCTCGATCAGGGACTTGCCCGCCCTTGAGCGTTCAAAGCCTTTTGGCACGCCGCGGATCTGCGCCAGACCGTCTTCGGATGTCGGGCCGGACTGGGCGATGGCGTAGAGCGCCTCGTCCTTCATAATGCGGTTGCGGGGCGTGTTCCGCTCGCGCGCCTCGGCCTCCCGCCAATGCGCGGCGGTTTTGAGCGCCGCCAGCCAGCTAGGCTTCATCTTGCGTAGTTTCAGGCGCCGCCAGGCGTCCTCGGGCTTCGTGTCGTAGAGACCGGCGTCATAGAAAGCCTGCATCTCGGCTTCCGCCCAGGCTGTGCGGCCCTGCTTTTCCAGGCGCGCCATAAGCTGCGGGAACAGATCACGCAGATGGGTGACGTCGGACAAGGCGTAGGAGAGCTGCTTGTCGCTCAAGGGGCGGCGCGACCAGTCGGTAAAGCGCGAGCCCTTGTCGATATGAATATCGAGAAATTCGCGGACCAGAGCGTCATAGGCGATCTGGTCGCCGAGGCCGAGCGCCATGGCCGCCGTCTGGGTGTCGAAAATCGGTGCAGGAACCGAGCCCAGACGCTGCACGAAAATTTCCATGTCCTGACGCGGCGCGTGCAGAACTTTCAGAATCGATTCGTTCTTCAACAGGTCCCAGAAGGGGGAGAGGTCGATGCCCTCGGCCAGCGGGTCGATGACCACCTCTTCATCGCCGCCCGCGGCCTGAATCAGGCACAGTTCCGGCCAATAGGTCGATTCCCGCATAAATTCGGTATCGACAGCGATGAATTCGGATTTTGCGAGGTTCTCGCAGGCTTTGCGGAGCGCGTCGGTCGAGGAAATCAGGTTCATGTCTGGCGCTATAGCCGATCATGCTTGTCTTGTCGCGGCGGCCTCTGCTTGACAGGCGGCCCCGCGCTGCGCTTTTTGCCGCGCAACTCCATACCGCTTTAAAGAAATCGGGATTTAGCGCTCATGCACGCCTATCGTACGAAAACGTGCGGCGAACTCCGCCCGTCAGACGTTGGTCAAACCGTTCGTCTCTCCGGCTGGATTCACCGCAAGCGGGACCATGGCGGTCTGCTGTTTGTCGACCTGCGCGACCATTACGGTCTGACGCAGTGCGTGCTGGAGCCGGAGAACAAGTTCTTCGAGACGCTGGAGCGCCTGCGCGTGGAAAGCGTGATTCAGGTCACCGGCGAAGTGCTGGCCCGCAGCGGCGAGACGGTAAACCCGAACCTGCCGACCGGCGGGATCGAGCTGCGCGTCGATACGATGGAAATTCTCTCTGAGGCGGGCGAGCTGCCGCTGCCGGTCTTTGGCGAGCCGGATTATCCGGAAGACACGCGCCTGAAGTACCGCTTCCTCGATCTGCGCCGCGACACGCTACACCAGAACCTGGTCCTGCGCTCCCAGATCATCGCCTCGATCCGCCGCCGCATGACCGATTCCGGCTTCCTGGAAATCCAGACGCCGATCCTGACCGCGTCGTCTCCCGAAGGCGCGCGGGACTTCCTGGTCCCGTCCCGCCTGCATCCGGGCAAGTTCTACGCGCTGCCCCAGGCGCCGCAGCAGTTCAAACAGCTGATCATGGTCGCCGGGTTCGACAAATATTTCCAGATCGCCCCGTGCTTCCGGGACGAGGACGCCCGCGCCGACCGTTCGCCGGGTGAGTTCTACCAGCTCGACATGGAGATGAGCTTCGTCGAGCAGGAAGACGTCTTCCAGGCCATCGAGCCGGTACTGGCCGGGGTGTTCGACGAGTTCGGCGAGGGCAAGGCGGCCGACAAGCCGTTTCCGCGTATCCCCTACGCCGAAGCCATGCGCAAATACGGCTCCGACAAGCCGGACCTGCGTAACCCGATCGTGATGGAAAACGTCACCGACGTGTTCCGCGATTCCGGCTTCAAGGTGTTCGCCGGCATGATTGAGAAGGACCCGAAGGTGGAGGTCTGGGCGATCCCGGCCAAGACCGGCGGCAGCCGGGCCTTCTGCGACCGCATGAATGGCTGGGCGCAGAAAGAGGGCCAGCCGGGTCTGGGTTATATCTTCTTCCGCGAAGGCGAGGGAGCCGGACCGGTCGCCAAGAATATTGGCGAAGAGCGCACCGCGCAGGTGCGCGACCAGCTGGGCCTTGGGGATGGCGACGCCGTGTTCTTCGTTGCCGGCAAGCCGAAAGACTTCATGGCCTTCGCCGGCCGCGCCCGCAACCAGGTCGGCCGCGAGTTGGACCTGTTCGAGAAAGACGTTTTCCGCTTCTGCTGGATCGTCGATTTCCCGATGTATGAGTGGGACGAGGACCGCAAGGTCGTGGACTTCTCGCACAACCCGTTCTCCATGCCGCAGGGCGGGATGGAGGCGCTGGAGACGCAGGACCCGCTGGATATCCTCGCCTATCAGTACGACATCGTCTGTAACGGCGTGGAGCTGTCTTCGGGCGCCATCCGGAACCATCGCCCTGAAATCATGCTGAAAGCCTTCGAGATCGCCGGCTATGGCGCGGACGATGTCGAGGAAGCCTTTGGCGGCATGCTGAACGCCTTCCGCTACGGCGCGCCGCCGCATGGCGGCATCGCGCCGGGCATCGACCGCATCGTGATGCTGCTGGCCGGCGTGGAAAATCTGCGCGAGGTCATCATGTTCCCGATGAACCAGCAGGCCGAAGACCTGATGATGGGCGCGCCCTCCAACGTGTCGAAGGAACAGCTGAAAGAGCTGAATATCCGGGTGGTGGAGCCGCCGAAGAAGGCTGGCGGGGAGAGCTAGTCTCCCCGGCCTCCGGCCAGTTCCGGCGCCGCCGGGGGCTCCGGCGGTTCGGGCGCGACTCGCTCAACAATGATCTGGCGCTCGATGGCGTGCGCGGCGCGCTCCATCTCGCGTTCCAGCATCTTCATTTCGCGTTCGATCTCTTCCGCTTCGCCCTCGCGGCCGCGTAACTCCCGCTCGCGCATGCGGAATTCGGCGTCCAGTTCGCGCATCGCGCGGGCCAGTTCGTCCATCGCGGCGCGCTGCTTGAAGCGCACGGTCCAGTTGGCCTGCGCGCTTTCCCGCGCGGCGCGCTCCACGGCCTCGCGAACCTTCTGGTTCAACTCATCCATGTCGCGTTCGCCCAGATCATACTGGTAGACATATGTTTCGCCATTGACGCTGATACGCGTAACCGCGGGGCATTGCGGCACTGTCAGGTTGCGGGGCAGGGCCGTCGTGTCATCTCCGCAGGCCTGATCCAGCTGTTCCTGAGTGAGGTTGCTGGCGCGGGAGAGATTGGCGCCGTTCAGGATCGTCTGGTGGAGGCTGGCGTCTTCCATGTCGGCATTGGCCAGGCTGGCTGATGACAGGTTGGCGCCTTTCAGGTTCGCATCGGTCAGGTCCGCGCCATCCAGAACGGCTTCATGGAAATTCGCTCCGGCGAGCTGGGCGTCCGTGAAATCGGCGTCCTTGACCAAGGCTGCCTTGAAATTCGCGCCCGGCGCATTGGCGTCCGTGAAGTCCGCGTTGATCAGCTTGGCCTTGTAGAAATTGGTGCCTTGCAGCTGCGCATCGGTGAAATCGGCGCTGGTCATGTCGGTGTAGCTGAGGTTCACGCCGACAGCCTCGGCGTCGGCCAGGCTGGCGCCGTTGAAATTTGCCTTGCTGAATACCGCGCCATTGAGCTGCGTGCCTGTCAGGTCCGCGCGCTTGAACATGGCGCCGCTGAACAGGCTTCCGGTCAGGACCGCGCCGCTGAGATCGGCGCCGGAAAAATCCGCGCCGGAGAAATTGCTGCCCGTCAGCCGCGCGCCGCTAAGGTCCTTGCCTGACAGATCGCACCCGGTGCACACCCCGCCCAGATTCAGCGTCTTGTGCGGGTCGCCGCCGGTGGCCATGGCCGGAGCGGCGGTCAGCGCTACAAGCGCAGAAAGGAAGAGCGAAAATTTCATCATGCCTGATTTGAATGCGAATTTAGCCAGTCAGTCAGATCAGACTTATTCCGCCTGTACCGGAATGACGACTTAAATTGCTGTAATTCAGGCGTTATCCGCAATAGGGAACACGAAGTCCGCTGGGCAGGATCGTGCCTGAATCACCGCATGCTTCGTTCAGTTGAGTCTGGGTCAGGCCCCGCGCGCCTTCCAGATTAGCGCCCGAGAGTACCGCGCCGGTCATGCGGGCGCCGGCAAAATTCGCGTAGCCAAGATACGCCCCGACAAAGCTGGCGTCGCTAAGGTCGGCGTTTGCGAAACTGGCGCGCGTGAACCGGCCGCCGAACGCCTCGACCACCGACAGGTTTGCGCCGCTGAAATTGGTGCGGTCCATCGTGGCCGCCGTCATATCGCCCTGGCGCAGGCGGGAGCCCGACAGATTGGCGTCCGTAATGGACTGATAGGCGAAATCGGCTTGGAAGAGATTGCAGCCAGTGCAGGATTTCGCGCCGTTGCGCACGCTTTCAATCTGTCCGGGATCCTGGGCATGCGCCCCGAAACCGGTCGAAACCGTCACCAATGCCGCCAGAAAAACCGAAAACCGTGTCATTTTCTTACGCTCCTGCACGATGAAATTCGCGTGCAGAGTGAATAGCAATCCTTACGCCGGAGCCCTCATGAGCAGCCGGTGGAGGCTCCACACGTGTCGCATTTCATGCACGCCCCGGCGCGAACAAGGGTGAAATGCCCGCAATCGGGGCAGGGATCGCCCGTATAGCCACGGCTTCGGGATTCGGAATCGCCGCCGATGATCACGCGGGATGCGCCGGAACCGCCGCCGCTGGCTTCGATTTCGCTCTCCCCGGCGTCGTTTTCCGCCTCTATTCCGGCCTCGCCATCCTCATCGTCGCGGTCATTGCCGCGGCGCGCGGTGTGATCGGACAGCTGAATGAGGTTGGCGGGCGCCAGGCCGCGGCTGAAACCGCGCGAAATATAACGCTGTGCGGTCTCATCCACGTCCTTCAGCATGGCGCTTTCGCGTTCTCCGCCGCCCAGCCCGTCATGCGCGCCGGGGTGAACATGAGCCAGATCGTCCCGGCCAAGATAGGAAACCGCCAGTTCGCGGAACAGATAGTCGAGGATCGAGGTCGCGTGCTTGATCGAATCGTTGCCCGTAACCGGCCCGGCGGGGTCGAAACGGGTAAACACGAAGGCGTCGACATATTCCTCCAGCGGCACGCCATATTGCAGGCCGATAGAGATCGCGATGGCGAAATTGTTCATCAGGCTGCGGAAAGCGGCGCCTTCCTTGTGCATGTCGATGAAGATTTCGCCCAGCTCGCCATCATCGAATTCGCCGGTGTGCAGATAGACTTTGTGACCCCCGACTGTGGCTTTCTGGATATAGCCCTTACGTCTGTGGGGCAGGCGCCGGCGTTCGGCGGGCCGCTCCACGACCCGCTCCACCACTTTTTCGACAATGCGTTCGGCGGTCCGGGCGGCTTTTTCGGTGGCGTTCTCTTCCGCCGCGTCCTCGATATCGTCCAGTTCGGCGTCGCCAAACACCGCCGTATTGAGCGGCTGGGACAGTTTGGATCCGTCGCGATAGAGGGCGTTGGATTTCAGGCCGAGGCGCCAGGACAGGCTGTAGGCGTCCGAACAATCGTCGATCGTGGCCGAATGCGGCATATTGATCGTCTTGGAAATGCCGCCAGAGACATAGGGCTGAACAGCCGCGCACATGCGGATATGCGACTCCGTTGACAGATAACGCTGGCTGAGCCGCCCGCAGGGCGAGGCGCAATCGAAAACCGGCAGGTCCTCATCTTTCAGGAAGGGCGCGCCTTCAACGGTCATTGCGCCGCACGCCCAGACATTGGCCTGCTGGATTTCGTCGCGCGTATAGCCGATGGCTTTCAGAAGGTCGAAGCCGGGCGTGGCGATCTGTTCGTCGTTTAGGCTCAGAACGTCCTTGCAGAAGCCGTCGCCGAGCTGCCAGGGCGTGAAGACGAAGCGCAGATCGAACGCGCTTTTCAGAGCCTTCTCGACAATCTGGATTTCGTGATCGCTGAACCCCTTACGCCGCAGCGATTCATGATTGATCGTCGGCGCGCCTTTCAGCGTCGCGCGCCCGACGGCATAGGCGCAGATATCGGCGATTTCGTTGTCGTCATAGCCAAGGCGCTGCAGCGCGGCGGGAATGGCGTCATTGACGATCTTGTAGGCCCCGCCGCCGGCCAGCGTCTTGTATTTGACCAGCGCATAGTCCGGTTCGACGCCGGTCGTATCGCAATCCATGACCAGGCCGATCGTGCCGGTGGGCGCGATGGCGGTGAACTGGGCGTTGCGGAAGCCGTGCTTCTTTCCCTTTTCGACCACCTCGCCCCAGAGCTGCGCCGCGCGGGCGCTGACATTGCCGAACGGGCAGCTTTGATGGTCCAGCGGCTGAGGCGCGATATTCAGGCCGTCATAGGCGGCAAGGTTGGCTTCACCAGCGGCGGCGAGGGCGTGATTTTTCATCACGCGCAGCATGGCCTTGCGGTTTTTCTTGAAGCCCGGGAACGGCGAGAGCGTTTCCGCCATCTCTGCCGAGGCGCGGGCGGACGCCGCGCCCATCAGGGCGGAGATCGCGGCGCCGGCGGCGCGGCCCTCGTCGCTGTCATAGGGCAGGGCGGAGCGCATCAGCAGGCCGCCGAGGTTCGCAAAGCCCAGCCCCAGCGTGCGATAGGTCCAGGACCGCTCCGCAATAGATTTCGACGGGTAGGACGCCATGGAGACCGAGATATCCAGCACGGTCGTCCAGAGTCGGCTGGCGTGCTCGAATGCGGCCGTATCGAAGCCGCCATCCTCGTCCAGAAACTTCACCAGATTCAGGGAGGCGAGGTTACAGGCCGTATCGTCGAGAAAGAGATATTCCGAACACGGATTGGAGGCGCGGATATCGCCGTCTTCCGGGCAGGTGTGCCAGGCATTGATGGTGTCGGAGAACTGCACGCCCGGATCGGCGCAAGTCCACGCGGCGCGCCCCATGCGATTCCACAGATCGCGGGCGCGGATCGATTTCGCCACCGCCCCGTCGGTGCGCCGGATCAGATCGAATGTTTCATCATGTTCGACTGATGCCAGAAATTCATCGCTTATTCGTATGGAATTATTAGCATTTTGCCCGGCAACGGTTGCGTAAGCGCCGGAGTCCCAGTCGACCGTCAGATCGGGCAGATCCAGATCTTCGACGCCTTGCTGAGCCAGTTCCAGCGTGCGCGCTATCGCGCCTTCCGGCACGCCATCGCGGCGGGCGGCGCGGATTTCGCGCTTCAGGGCCGCGTTCTTGGCCGGGTCGAAACAGTCAGCAGCATCGCCGTCGCAATTGATGCAGGCGCGCAGGATTGCGGGCAGACGGCGGCGCAGGACCTTTGAGCCGGCGACCAGCGCGGCAACCTTGGATTCCTCGCTGACCTTCCAGTCGATGAAATCCTCGATGTCCGGATGGTCGACGTCCACGACCACCATCTTGGCCGCGCGGCGGGTGGTGCCGCCGGACTTGATGGCGCCCGCCGCGCGGTCGCCCACGCGCAGGAAGCTGATCAGGCCGGAGGATTCGCCGCCGCCCGACAGCGGCTCGCCTTCGCCGCGCAGAGACGAATAATTCGTGCCGGCGCCGGAGCCGTATTTGAACAGGCGCGCCTCGCGCGTCCAGAGGTCCATGATCCCGCCTTCGCCGACGAGATCGTCCTTGAGGCCTTGAATGAAACAGGCATGGACCTGTGGCCGGGCGAACCCGGTTTCGACCGGGCGCACTTCCCCGGTGACGGGATCAGGCGCGAAATGGCCGGGGGCGTCGCCGGTGACGCCATAGGCCCAGTTCAGGCCGGTATTGAACCATTGCGGGCTGTTGGGCGCGGCCATCTGGTGCGCCAGCATGAAGCGCAGCTCATCGAAGAAGGCGCGGGCGTCGTCCTCGCTATCGAAATAGTCGAGCTTCCAGCCCCACCATGTCCAGGCGCCGGCGAGGCGGTCAAAAACCGCGCGGGCGTCGGATTCGCCGGTTTTCCGCTCTGACTCGGGCAGGGCGTCCAGCTTGGCCTGATCTGCGATGCTTCGCTTCAGCCAGTCCGGCGATTCGTCTTTCGGGTCGGGCGCGGTGAAGGCCGGAATGCCGGCCTTGCGGAAATATTTGCGCGCCAGAACATCACAGGCCGTCTGGGTCCAGCCGGCCGGGAAAATCGCCTCATCCAGGACGAAATTGACCTCGCCATCGGCGTCACGCAGTTCGCAATGGCGCGGTTCAAACGCGATCCCGTGATAGGGGTCGGCGACGTCCTTCGTGAAAACCCGGTCTATACGCATGCCCTAATGTCCCATTTTTCTGCGTTTCGCGCCAGATTCCCGAGCCTAGCGGTCCGCGCCTTCCACGCAACAGATATAGGTATTGTTGATGTCGAATGCGCTATATCTTGATGAAATTGCGCTGTTCTTTTCTCACCGCGCGCCGCGCTGGACCAAGCCGCGCTGAGAGGCCATATTCGCGCGCAATCAATGCACTCACCATCCGATCAGACGGCGCAGGACGACATGCTCTTCATCAAACGCATTTTTGCCTGGTGGGAAGGCGCGACCATCGGGTTGCTCTGGACGCTCCGCGGGCAGCGCTTCGTGGGCGAAGACGATTACGGCAACCGCTATTTCGAACAGAAGAAGGGCGCCAGCTTTAACGGCCGTCCGCGCCGCTGGGTGGTCTATAACGGCTATGCCGACGCCTCCCGCGTGCCGTCCGACTGGCACGGCTGGTTGCACCACACGTTCGCGGAAGCGCCCAGCGAGGCCCCGCTGCGCCGCCAGAAATGGGAAACCGAGCATCAGCCGAACCTGACCGGAACGCTGTGGGCTTACCGCCCGCGCGGCAGCCTGTGGCGGTCAGAGGACCGCGCGCCGACATCCAGCGATTACGAGTCCTGGAACCCGGACGCGGGCGAGGTGGAGCCGGCTGACCGCGACCGCGCGCCGGTTGCGCCATAAGTTCGCCCTACTGGAAGCAGAAATTCACGATCATGGTTCGATTTGTTCTTCCGGCCCTGTTGCTTCTCGCCACGCCCGCGCTTGCGCAGGATGTCGAGGAATTGCCCGACGAGTCGGAATTCGCGCCGGAAGCGCCGCCAGAATCCGAACGCGATCAGGGCTTCGTGTCCGATCAGCCTGCGATCGGCGAGGAACAGCAAGGCGAAGCTGACGCGGACCCGGCAGAAGAGCAATCCATCGAGGAATTGTTCGGCCTGCCGCAAGACGAAACCGAAGAGACGTTTGAGTCCGTGGTCGCCGGCGAGCGCGTGCAGATGCGCGGTCTGAACAAGGTGACGGCCAGCGTGACGGACTTTCAGGCTGAGTTCGATCAGCCGATCCGCTTTGGTTCGCTGACGGTTATCGCCCGCTATTGTTCGCGGCGTCCGCCGGAGTTCATTCCGGAAACCTTCGTGTTCCTGGAAATTTTCGACCGCCGCCTGGATGGTCTTGAAACCACGCAGTATGGCGAGAAAATCTTCTCAGGCTGGATGCTGGGCTCCAGCCCCGGTCTTCACGGACTGGAGCATCCGGTTTTCGATGTCTGGCCGGTGGAATGCGTGATCGCCGAGCGTCCTGTCATGCCGGAACCGGCTGGCGAGGCCGAGTAAAAGGCCGCTTCGGCTTCCAGAGCCGGGGCCAGCCTGTCCAGAAAATCCGCGCGGCCGATTTCCTTCGCTCCGAACTGAAGCAGGTGGTCGCTGATGAATTGCGCGTCCAGCAGGCGGTAACCGCCCAGCTTGAGCCGGGCGACTAGGTGAACCAGCGCAATCTTGGAGGCGTCCGTGGCGCGGCTGAACATGGATTCGCCAAAAAAGGCGCCGCCGAGACTGACTCCGTAAAGCCCGCCGACAAGATTGCCGCCGTCATAGACCTCTATGCTGTGCGCGCATTGGCGCTCGTGCAGCTCGCAATAGAGATCGACGATCCAGTCATTGATCCAGGTGGCGTCGCGCTCTGCGGTTTCTTCCGCGCAGGCCTCGATCGTGGAGCGGAAATCGACATCGCAGACCACGCGCCAATCGGTATTGCGCACCGTCTTCCGTAGTCGGCGGGGAACGTGAAACGCCTCCAGCGGGAAGACGCCGCGCTGATCCGGATCAATGATGAAAAGCCGCGGATCGTCACGGTTCTCCGCCATGGGAAACACGCCGCGCCTGTAGCAATTCAGCAGGGCGTCGGGTCCGAAAGCGCGCATGGTATCCTGTTACGACTTGGGCTCGGTCTCGCTGAGCCAGTTTTCCAGCCAGCGGATATTATAGTCTCCGCTGATGAAATCGGGCTCGTGCAACAGTTCCTCGAACAGCGGCCCGGTCGTTTTCACGCCATTGATGACCATTTCGCCCAGCGCCCGCCGGAGCCGCATCAGGGCTTCCTCCCGCGTGGCGCCGCGCACGATCAGCTTGCCGATCAGGCTGTCATAATAGGGCGGGATCCGGTAGCCGGCGTAAAGGCCGGAATCCAGACGCACGCCAAGGCCGCCAGGCGCGTGGAAGTCCGTGACCTCTCCGGGCGAGGGCGCGAAGGTGCGCGGATCCTCGGCATTGATTCGGCACTCAATGGACCAGCCATTGAATTGCACGTCCTCCTGTTTGAAGGAGAGCGGCATGCCGGCGGCGATGCGGATCTGTTCGCGCACCAGGTCGATATTGGTGATCGCTTCGGTGACGGGATGCTCCACCTGAAGGCGGGTATTCATCTCGATAAAGTAGAATTTTCCGTCCTCATAGAGATATTCCACGGTGCCGGCGCCGCGATAGCCCAGCTTGGCCACGGCCTGGCGCGTGATTTCCCCGATCTCCATGCGCTGTTCCTGGCTCAGCGCGGGCGAGGGAGCTTCTTCCAGCACTTTCTGGTGGCGGCGCTGCAGGGAGCAGTCGCGCTCGCCCAGATGGGCCACATTGCCATGTTCATCCGCGATGATCTGGATCTCGATATGGCGCGGCTTGCCGAGATATTTCTCGATATAGACGGCGTCGTCGCCGAAGGCGGCCATCGCCTCGGCGCGGGCCGTATCGAAGGCCTCTTTCAACTGATCCGGCGTTTGCGCCACCTTCATGCCGCGGCCGCCGCCGCCGGAGGCGGCCTTGATCAGCACCGGGAAGTCCATCGTGGATGCGACCTTCTTTGCATCCTCGAAGGTTTCCACGCCGCCATCAGACCCCGGCACGGTGGGGATGCCCGCCTCGGCCACAGCCTTCTTGGCAGCGATCTTGTCGCCCATCAGGCGGATATGATCGGGCGTCGGACCGATAAAGACGAGGTCGTGCGCCTCCACGATTTCCGCGAATTTGGCGTTTTCGGAGAGGAAGCCGTAACCCGGATGAATCGCCTGCGCGCCGGTGATTTCCGCGGCGGCGATGATGTTCGGGATTTTCAGATAACTTTGCGCGGCCTGGGCGGGGCCGATGCACACGCTTTCATCGGCCAGGCGCACATGCATGGCGTTGGCGTCGGCCTCTGAATGCACGGCGACCGTGGCGATGCCCATTTCCTTGCAGGCGCGATGAATGCGCAGGGCGATCTCGCCGCGATTGGCGATAAGGATCTTCTCGAACATGCCTATTCGATCGTGAACAGCGGTTCGCCGAATTCCACCGGCTGGGAATCGGTGACGAGCAGGCGGGTGACTTTGCCGGATTTGGCCGCGGCGATGGGATTGAAGGTCTTCATCGCCTCGATCAGCAGGATGGTGTCGCCTTCATTGACGCTGTCGCCTTCTTTCACGAAGGCGTCCGCGTCCGGGCTGGGGCGCAGATAGACCGTGCCGACCATGGGCGATTTCACCGCGCCGGGGTGATTATCGAAATCAGGTTCGGCCGGGGCGGCTTCGGCGCCGCCTTGCGGGGCCGCGGCCTGAGGCGCAGGGGCGGGCGCCGCAACAGGCGCGGGCGCAGCCGCTACGGGCGCGGCAACGCTGGAACTCCGCGACAGGCGCAGTTTCAGGTCATCCTGACGGACCTCGATCTCCATGAGATCGGTCTCATTCAGGATTTCAGCCAGTTCACGCACGATTTGCGGATCGATCGGCTTTTTGGCGGTATCGTCAGAAGACATCGATAATCCCGTTATTGCGGGTCAAGTTTTTGCCGCTTCTGCAAGCGCGGCGTCTAACCCTAACAAATAGCTTAGCTGTCCAAAGCCGCTAATTGTTCCCTTCGCGGCGCTGGAAACGTAACTGTGAGCCCGGAACGCCTCACGGGCGGCGGGTTGTGAAAGATGAACTTCGATGACCGGCGCGTCTATAGCCTTGACCGCATCATGAAGCGCCACGGAGGTATGGCCCAGACCGGCGGGATTTAAAACCACCGCGTCGGCGCGCTCGCCAGCCTCTTGCAGCCAGTCTATCAGTTCGCCTTCATGATTGGTCTGGCGGAATTCCAGTGTCGCGCCCATGTCCTTTACATGCGTTTCGCAAGCGGAGCGCAGATCATCCAGCGTGCCGGAGCCGTAAAACTCCGGTTCGCGCTGCCCCAGCAGGTTCAAATTGGGGCCATTGAGGATGTAGACAAGAACGGTCATCAGGCCGCCTTACAATGTGACTCGCACCGCTTTTATCCGGGGCGGGCCGCGGCGCCAACACGGAGCGGGATGTAATGCAGATCATGCTGAACGGCGACAGCTCTGACGTGCCGGACGGGCTTAACGTCGAGGGCCTCCTTGCGCATCTGGAAATTCCGCTGCGCAAGGTTGCGGTTGAACGCAATCTGGAGATCGTTCCGAAGTCGCGCTACGCCGATACGGTGCTCCAGGCGGAGGACCGTATCGAGATTGTTCACTTCATCGGCGGAGGCTGAGCCATGCCTGACGACGGCAAATCCATTTCGCAAGCGGATACGCTGCGTGTTGCAGGGCGGGAGTTCAATTCGCGCCTGATCATCGGAACCGGGAAGTATGAAAGCTACGCGCAGAACGCCGACGCGCTGCGCGCATCGGGCGCGGAGATCATCACGGTCGCCGTGCGCCGGGTGAACCTGACCAATCCGGACGAGCCGATGCTGGTCGATCATATCAGCCCCGACGAATACACATTTCTGCCCAACACGGCCGGTTGTTTCACGGGCGAGGACGCGGTGCGCACGCTGCGCCTGGCGCGCGAAGCCGGCGGCTGGGATCTGGTGAAGCTGGAAGTGCTTTCCGACCCCAAGCATCTTTATCCAGACATGGCGGAAACGCTGCGCGCGGCGGAGATGCTTATCAAGGATGGCTTCCAGGTCATGGTCTATTGCTCCGATGACCCGGTTTACGCGAAGAAACTCGAAGAGATTGGCTGTTGCGCGATCATGCCGCTGGGCGCGCCCATCGGATCGGGACTCGGCATCCAGAACCCGGTGAATATCCGGCTGATCGTGGAAGAGGCGAAGGTGCCTGTAATCGTGGATGCGGGCGTGGGCACGGCGTCTGACGCGGCCATCGCCATGGAGCTGGGTTGTGACGGCGTTCTGATGAACACCGCCATCGCCGAGGCGAAAGAGCCCGTGCGCATGGCGCGCGCCATGAAGCACGCGGTCATTGCGGGGCGGGAAGCCTATCTGGCGGGACGCATGTCCAAAAAGAAATACGCGGACCCGTCCAGCCCGCTGGCCGGCCTGATCTGATCAGCTTCCGGACAGCTGGGATTCCAGCGCGTCTTCGAGCATCTCGATATTGGCGCCGGGGACCACCTGATCACCGATGACATAGAAGGGCGTGCCTTCGACGCCGATCTCGGCGGCCAGCACCATCGTGTCATTGATCAGATCGTCGACGTCCATGGACTCCATGTCCGCGCGCATCTGCTCGACATTGACGCCAACGGATTCGGCGATTTCGTCGATCCGCTCGCTGGTCAGCCGGTCGGTCGCCCCCATAAGCGCGAAATGGAAAGCGGCGTATTTGTCCTGTTCGCGGGCGGCGTGGCTGGCCTTCATCGCCTCGACGGAGGTGCCGGTGGAGGATTCGCGAACCGGGAAATCACGGAACACCACTTTGACGCGGTCATCATGGGCCTCCAGCGTTTCCTGAACCCAGCCGGCGGACAGGCGGCAGTAGGAGCAGTTATAATCGAAGAACTCGACGATCGTGACTTCCGGCGTTTCGGCGCCCAGCGTCGGGGCGCGGTCATCCAGCAGCCGGTCCTTGTTGGCGACGGCGGCCTTGCGAACGTCTTCCATCGCCTTGGCGTTCTCGCGGCGCTGAAGCTCGATCAGCGCGTCGCGAATGATTTCCGGATTTTCGAGGATATATTCCCGGACAACTTCCTGAACTTCGTCCTTGCTGGCCGGCGCGGATTGCTCGGCCTGTGAGCCGCAGGCGGCCACGAACCAGGCCGAAACGGCGAGTACGGCGATACGCTTCATCATTGCAGTAGCTTTCCGGGTATCTGTTTTCATTAGGACGCCGCAATCAAAGCGGCGGATAGTGATGGCTCAGCGCCGGCGTTGTTCAGCTGCCGCGCGCAGCATCGGTTCGCTGACCGACAAGATATCGCTGGCCCGGCGCCAGTCCAGCGTACCGGTTTCCAGCCCTTCCTTGGCGCGGTGGGCAAACATGGCGGCGCGGCGCAAATCGCCCGAGGCAAAGGATTGCTCGGCGACCGCCAGCTGCGCCAGACTGGTCTTTCCCTGCGCGTTATAGGCCAGCGACAGCTGGTACCAGGCGTAGCTGTTATCGTGTTCGGCGCGCAGCGACTTCTTGAGCAGGCCGATGGCTTCCTCGATCTCGTCATTTTCGCCGTGCCGGATGAGCGACTGCGCCAGTCCGATCTCGAGAAGCGGCTGATCGGGCTCCAGCTCCACGGATTTACGGTAGGGCTCAATGGCCAGATTCGCCTTTCCGCTCTCGAAATACATCTGCCCCTTCAGCTCGTGAAAGTAGGGATAGTCGGGATCAGACTGGATCAGGGAATCGACTTCCTCCACGGCCTTGTCCAGCGCGCCTGAGCGGTAGAGCGCGACAGCCCGGGCATAGCGCGCGGGCATGGAGTCATCATCGCGCTTATAGACGCGGAAAACGCGCTGCGGCGTTTCAAGGAACCCGTAAATCTTGCCCTGAACCAGTTGCAGGCGCGCGATTTCCTCCGGGCTGTCGCGATAGTCGCGGAAGTCGGATTCGCTAATCTTCTTGCGCAGCGCCGCGATCCGCGCGGAGGAGAGGGGGTGAGTGCGGAAATAGGGGGACTGCTGGCGTTCGGCCAGCACTTCTTCATGACGGAACCGCTCGAAGAATCCGACGATGCCTTCCGGTGAGATGCCGGCGGTTTCCATGAACTCAATAGCGGCCTGGTCGGCGTTTGATTCCTGGACCCTTGTGTGAGTCATGAAATTGAGGGCGGCGAATTGCTGGCTGGACGCCATCACGGCGGCGCCCGCGTCTGGCGCGCCCGCCAGAACGGCCAGCAACCCGACCCCCATGGTCAGGAACATGGTGGTCATCGCCTGGCTCTGGGCCTCGCCCATGCGCAGAAGGTGACCGCCGGAAATATGGCCGGTTTCATGCGCCATCACGCCCTGAAGCTGATTAGGCGTATCGGCTTCCAGAATGATCCCGGTATTCAGAAATACGTTCTGACCGCGCGTGACAAAGGCGTTCATCGAGTTATCGGCGACGATATAGATGCCGATATCTTCGCTGCGCAGACCGGCGGCCCGGAAAAGCGGGTCGCCATAGTCGTACAGCATCGCCTCGATTTCCGCGTCGCGGATCAGCGATTGCGCGTGCGCCGGCGCGGCGACCATCACAACAAGACAGGAAATCAGGGCTATTGAAGCGCGTATCATAAGCGTCCCAAGTCTTAAGTCCCCCGACAACAGTATCGTAGCGAAGCGCCGATCACACGCCAATCACGGTTTCAGGCGCGCTCAGCGTTGCCACCAGCCCCGGCGGCGCGGCTTGCTCTCGGCCTCATCGCCGCCAACGGATTCCGTTTCCTTCTTGTCGTCCTTCGCGGACGCCTTGCCGGAAGACGCATCCGTTGAAGCTTTCTCCGTGTCCGGTTCAGCCTTCGGCTTGCGGCGCGAGCGCGGCTTGGGTTTGGGCTTCTCGGTCTGTTCCTGCTTGGGTTCCGGGAAGTCTATAACC